>JAFGEI010000127.1 GCA_016931695.1 Anaerolineae bacterium
GCCATCATGGGACCCTCCGGCTCCGGCAAGTCCACCCTGATGCACATCCTCAGCTGCCTGGACACGCCGACGACGGGCCGATACCACCTGAACGGCATCGACGTGGGCGGGATGGCCGAAAACGACCTGGCCGCCGTCCGAAATGCGCAGATCGGATTCGTCTTCCAATCCTTCAACCTGCTGCCGCGCACGAACGCTTTGAAGCAGGTGATGCTACCTCTGCAATACAGCCGCAACGGCAGCCGCGTTGCGCCGGCCGAGCGCGAGCTGCGGGCCCAGGAGGCGCTGGCCATGGTCGGGCTGGCCGATCGGACGGCGCACCAGCCCACAGAGCTCTCCGGGGGCCAGCAGCAGCGCGTGGCCATCGCCCGCGCGCTCGTCAACGCGCCCTCGATACTGATGGCCGACGAGCCGACCGGCAACCTGGATACGCGCTCAGGAGATGAGGTGCTCGAGATCCTGCGCCGCCTGCACCAGGAGCGGGGACTGACCATCGTCATGGTCACCCACGACGAGGAGATCAGCCGGCAGGCGCAGCGCATCGTGCGGCTGCGGGATGGGGTGGTGGAGGTTGGAAGTTGGAAGTTGGACGCTGGATACAGGAGGCAGCGATGATGGGTGACATTTTGGAGAACCTGCGTGTAGCGTGGGAGGGACTGCGGGCCAACAAGATGCGCGCTTTCCTGACCATGCTGGGGGTCATTATCGGCGTGGCCGCAGTCATCTCGCTGCTGTCGATCGGCCAGGGGGCCCAGCAGGCCATCACCGGCGAGATCACGGGTGTCGGTTCCAACTTGCTCTTTGTCTCACCGGGGGCCTTGCGCTTCGGGCCGGTCCAGCGGGCGGCCGGCAGCGCCGCCACCCTCACCGCCGCCGACGCCGCCGCCATCGCCGATCCCCGCAACGTGCCGTCCGCGGTCCTCGTTGCGCCGGTCTTTTCCCAAAACGCCCAGGTGATCTTTGGCAACACCAACGTCAACGCCGTCGTCGCGGGGGTGACGCCCGCGTACCTGGAAGCCTTTGACCTCACAGTGGAAAAGGGGCGGTTCCTCGCGGCGGCCGACGTGCAGGGGAAGGCCAACGTCGCCGTCCTGGGGCAGCAGCGGGCCGAGGACCTCTTTGGCCGTTTCGATCCGGTGGGCAGCAAGATCAAGGTGACGATCCCCGGCTCGAATGGGGGCCGGGTTACCCTTACGGTCGTGGGCGTCCTGGCCGAGCAGGGCGGCTCGCGCCTGACCAGCGTGGACGACCAGGTCCTCGTGCCGCTCTCGACCGCCCAGTTCAAGATCTTTGCCGGACGCAACGCTTTGGGCGAGCCGCTGGTGACCGGGATCAACGTCGTCGCCCTTTCCGAGGACCGGGTGGACGACGCCAGCGCCGAGATCGAGGTGCTGCTGCGGCAGCGGCACGGCTTCGAGCCGGACGAGGAAGGCGACTTTGGGATCATGAGCCAGGCCGACCTGCTCGGCATGGCCAGCGAGGTGACGGGCATCCTGACCGTCTTCCTGGGGGCAATCGCCGCCGTGAGCCTGCTGGTGGGGGGCATCGGCATCATGAACATTATGCTCGTCTCAGTCACTGAGCGAACGCGCGAGATCGGCATCCGTAAGGCGGTGGGCGCGCGCAAGTCCGACATTCTGGCCCAGTTCCTGCTCGAGGCCATCGTGCTGAGCCTGCTGGGTGGGCTGTTGGGTGTGCTCCTAGGAGTGGGCATCGCCCGCGTGGTCGATTCCACGGGGGTGTTGAACTCGGTGGTCACAGCCTCGGCCGTGTTCCTGGCGGTGGGCTTCTCGCTGGTCGTGGGACTCTTCTTTGGGCTCTACCCGGCAAACCGGGCGGCGGGGCTGCATCCCATTGAGGCGCTAAGATATGAATAAGCGGCCGGGACATCTGGATAGGCAGCGGAAGGGCTGGGCGATGCGATGCTAGGTACGGGGGTGTGAAGCGTGCTGCGTGAAAACCAGTGGACAGGCCGAGCGCCGTGGCGGAATGGGGCCAGGGTGGGAGGTAGGGAGAGGTGCCCTACACGGATTCGGCCGCGGAGGCGCCCGAAACCAAATCAACCTGCAACTTGTAACCTGCCAACCTGCAACTCGCTCTATTTCCCCCCCGCCCGGCCTATGATATAATGTGTTTTAGGAGGTCCCTTCGATGCCCGAGCAGACCATCCTCATCGTCGAGGACGAACCGCACATTGTCGAGGTGGTGCGCGATTACCTGAAGCAGGCCGGCTACCGGGTGCTGGTGGCCGGCGACGGGCCAGCGGCGCTGGGCCTGGTCCGGCGCGAGCGCCCCGACCTGGTCGTGCTCGACCTGATGCTGCCGGGCGGCATGGATGGCCTGGAGATCTGCCGGCGGCTGCGCCAGGACCCCGCCCTCGCCGACACGCCGATCCTGATGTTGACGGCCCGGACCGAAGAGACGGACCGCATCGTCGGCCTGGAGCTGGGCGCCGACGATTATGTGACCAAGCCCTTTAGCCCGCGCGAGGTGGTGGCCCGGGTGCGGGCCGTGCTGCGCCGGGCCCGGGGGACGGGGACGCAGGCCGGTCTCTTGTGCGTCGGAGGCATAGTCATCGACGCGGCCGGCCACAGCGTGACGGCCGGGGGGCAGCCGGTCGCCCTCACCCCAACCGAGTTCGACCTCCTGGTGGTCCTGGCCCGCAATACCGGCCGCACCCTCTCACGCAATCAGCTGCTGGAACTGGTCTATGACGTGGCCTACGAGGGCTACGACCGGGCGATCGATTCGCACGTCAGGAACCTGCGGCGCAAGATCGAGCCGGACCCCGGCCGGCCGCGCTACATCCACACCGTCTACGGGGTCGGCTACAAGCTGACTGGAGCGGAAGATGAACCCCAAGAACCGTCCGATTAAGATCCGGCGGCCCCGGCTCCAGATGCGGTTCTTCTGGCAGCTCCTGGCCGCCTTTGGCCTGATCGTTCTGGTGGCCGGGGGCGGGGTGTACGCCGCCGGTTGGCTGCTCGCGGAGAACATCGGTCCGCTCCGGACCGACGTGGCCGGTCTGCAGCCCCAGATGTGGGCCGACCGTCTGGCCCGCTACTACCAGGAGCAAGCGGGCTGGGCCGGCGTCGGTTCCTTTATCGCGGCCTATCCCTGCGGGGCGGACTGGGGGCCCTGGGATGAGCATTGGGACGTCGACTATCTCCTGGCGGCGGCCGATGGCACCATTATCGCGGCCAGCGATGACCGGCGCATCGGGCAGTCGCTGCGTCCGCAGGAGTGGGCGCTTGCTACCCCGATCCACGCCAACGGCCAGGAAGTGGGGCTTTTGCGATTGTTTTCCCTGCGTCGCTTGGACAGTCCCTTTGCCACGCCGGGCTTCCTGCCGGCCGTCCTGAGCATTTCCGCGGCCAGCCTGGTGCTCAGCCTGGTCCTCTCGCGCGGCATCAGCCGGCCGCTGGTGCAGTTGACCGCCGCGACGCGGGCACTGACCGCCGGCGACCTGGAGGTGCGCGTCCCGGAGCGCGCTCCGGGCGAGGTCGGGGAACTGGCCAGCGCCTTTAACACAATGGCCGCGGAGATAGCCCGCGCCGACCATCTGCGCCGCAACCTGACCGCCGACGTCGCCCACGAGCTGCGCACGCCGCTCAGCGTCATCCGCGGCAAGCTGGAGGGCGTGCTCGACGGCGTCTA
>JAFGEI010000128.1 GCA_016931695.1 Anaerolineae bacterium
AGGCGGCGAAGCCGCCTGCGAAACCCCCCTTTTCCCCCTTCCCCCACTGCGGTAGAGCATCCAATGTTGAAATGTGCCATTGTCGAGGTATGTAGAATATCTATGTACATAGAGATATTATATCGCTCTTTTCGGGGCTTGTCAAGTGGGATCGTCCCGCATCTCGCACGTCCCACTTGTTGCAGTATGGCGGATTCCGTCTATAATCCGCTTATGCTTCGTGTTGCCCAGTTCAGCGTCCATACCTGCCCGCTGGCGACCCTCGGCGGCAAAGAGACGGGCGGGATGAACGTCTATGTGCGGGATTTGAGCCGGGAGCTGCTGCGGCGCGGCTACTTGATCGACGTCTACACCCGCTCCCAAGACCCCGCGATCCCCCGCGTCAGCCAGGCGCTGGGCAGGAGAGGGCGGGTGATCCACGTCCCGGCCGGCCCTCAGCGCCCCTACTCCAAGTACCAGGTCCACGATCACCTTCCCGAATTCGTCGCCGGGGTGCTGGCACAAGTAGAAGCGGACGGCATCGCCTACGACCTGATCCACAGTCACTATTGGCTGTCCGGTGGAGTGGCGCAGGAACTGCGGCAGCGGTGGGGCGTGCCCATCGTCCACATGTTCCACACCCTGGGCCGGCTGAAGAATGTTGTCGCGCAGGGCGCGGAGGCGCAAGAACCGGAACTGCGCATTCGCGTGGAGGAGGCGATCGCTCGCTCCGCCGACCGCCTGATCGCCGCGACTCCTTCGGAGCAGGAGCAGTTGATCGCGTTGTATGGCGCGGCCGCAGAACGAATTCGCGTCGTCCCGCCGGGCATGGACCCGGCGCGCTTTTATCCCCTTCCCGCCGACCGGGCAAAAGACGTGGTCGGTCTGCAGCGCTCACGCCGCAGCATCCTCTTTGTCGGGCGGATCGAGCCGCTGAAGGGGCTCGACACGTTGCTGTGGGCCATATCGCTGGTCAAGCGCAGGCGGCCCGAGCTGACTTGTGGGATGTGCGTACCCATCATCGGCGGCGCCCCTTATCGGGTTTCAGACAATGACGAAATGGCCCGCCTGCAGGCGCTGCGCGAGGAATTGGGTATCGGCGATGTGGTCACCTTTCTGGGGGCCCAGGATCAGGACGCGCTGCCCTACTATTACGCCGCGTCCGAGATGGTGGTGATGCCGAGCGATTACGAGAGCTTTGGCATGGTGGCGCTGGAAGCGATGGCCTGCGGCACCCCGGTCATTGTCTCCGACGTGGGGGGGCTGCCCTACCTGGTGCGTCACGGGTGGACCGGCTACCGAGTTCCCGCCCGCGACCCTGGCGCCCTGGCGGACAAGATCGTTCGTCTGCTCACCGACGAAGGGTTGCGGCGGCGGATGGGGCAGCGGGCCGCCTGTTGGGCCGAAAAGTATGGCTGGCCGACGATCGCAGATGAGGTTGAAAAGGTCTACCGGGAATTACTCGCTGCACGGTGACGGCTCCAGGCAGCAGCGCGAGTTGGCGATGGAGCTGGTCTGGGCTGCGTTGGGGGCGCTCAACCCGGCGCGGGCCGTGGCCCGCTGCCTGCATGTCGATGGCGATTGGCTGCAACTCGGGGAGCACGGCTACGACCTGGGGGCGGTGGACCGGCTGCTGGTTGTCGGTGCGGGAAAGGCCGGGGCGGGGATGGCCGCGGCGGTGGAGGCGTTTCTCGGCGGCCGCATCGCTGCCGGTTGGGTCAACGTGCAGCGCGGCTACGAGCCTGCCCAACCCCTGTGCACCATCCACGTCCATCCCGCCGGCCATCCCATTCCCGACGCCGCGGGCCTGCAGGGCACGTGCTCCATGCTGGAGCTGTTGGACCAGTTGGGCCATGGCGACCTGGTGCTCGTCCTGATCTCTGGCGGCGCCTCGGCGCTGTTGGTGCAGCCAGCCCCCGGCCTGGCGCTGGCGGATGTGCAGCGGCTGACTGCAGCCCTTCTCCGCAGTGGGGCGACGATCGGCGAGGTCAACGGCGTGCGCAAGCATCTCTCCCAGGTCAAGGGGGGGCGGCTGGCGCAGCGAATCGCTGCGCGGGGGGCGCAAGCGGCGGTGCTGGTCCTCTCGGATGTGGTCGGCAATCCCCTCGACACCATCGGCTCCGGCCCGTGTGCCCCGGACCCCACGACCTTTGCCGACGCACTGGGCGTTCTGGAGCGTCACGGCCTGCTGGAAACCGCGCCCTGCTCTGTGCGCGACGTGCTGGAGCAGGGGTTGAAGGGTGAGTTAATGGAAACGCCCAAGCCGGGCGACCCGCTTTTCGAACTGGTGCAACACGTCATCGTCGCCGATAACCGCCAGGCGGCCCGGGCCGTCGTCCAGCGTGCCGAGGCATTGGGGTTTCACGCCTTGTTGCTGACGACCTACATGGAGGGGGAGGCGCGGGAGGTGGGGCGGATGTTGGCGGCGCTGGCGAAAGAAGAGGCCTGCTACGCCCGGCCGTTGCCTCGCCCGGCCTGCCTGGTGCTGGGCGGCGAGACGACGGTGACCGTCCGCGGGGCGGGCCGGGGGGGGCGCAACCAGGAAGTGGCGCTGGCGGCAGCTCTGGCCCTGGACGGCTGGGAGAACGTCGCCGTCGCAGCCCTGGCCACGGATGGCCTGGATGGCCCGACCGACGCCGCCGGGGCCATCGTGACTGGCCGGACGGCGGCCCGCGCCCGTGCCATGGGCCTCGACCCCGCCGAGCACCTGCGGCGCAATGATGCCCATACCCTTCTGGCGGCCCTGGGTGAGCTGATCGTCACCGGCCCGACGGGGACCAACGCCAACGACCTGGCCTGGATATTGGTGTCGTAAGGGATAAACGGTTCGACCAGTCGCCCCTGGATGCACGCTTGTCCAGGAAAAGGGACGAATCATGAGCACTTTACCGGAGGATATGCGCCATTATGCAGCGGCGTTGGGCGTCGCGCTGGAAAAAGCCATCGCTGCCGCGCTGCGCCAGATAGAAACGGGGCGGGTCGCGCTGCTCTATTCCGCCGGCCTCGACAGCGCAGTCGTGGCCAGGATTTGCCAGGATATCGGCTGGAAGCCGCTCCTGCTCTCGATCGGCACGGCCGACTGCCGGGATCGCCAGCTCGTGGAGCGATCGCAGGCCGACGTTGACTTGCCGGTCCAGTTTATCACGGTCGGCGAGGATGACGTGGTCCGGCTGTTGCCCGTGGTGCAGGAATTGCTGCAGGACACGGGGCTCGCCGATGACCCGCTGCATCTCTCCCTGGGAGTCGCGACCTATCTGGCCTGCCAGGTTTCGTCCCACAAGGGCATCCGCCTGCTGCTGTCCGGACAAGGCGCGGACACTCTCCTGGCCGGATTTGACAAGTACCGCGACGTACCGGCGGAACAGCTGCCGGTTCTGCTCGAGATGTACCTGCAGAATGCGCTTCGTTCCGGCCCGGTTCGCGATCAGGCCATTGCGGCTTGCTTTTCGATCGACTTTGTGACCCCTTTCCTGGCGCCCGCCGTGGTGAAACTGGCGCTGGAGATTCCTGTCGAGTGCAAGGTGGGAGTAGAGGGAAACAAGCTGGTTCTCCGCAAGCTGGCGCGTCAAAGGGGATTGCCGGATGCGGTAGTCCAGCGCCCCAAGCGGGCCATGCAGTATTCGACCGGGATCTGGAAGATCGTGCAGCGGCGTATGCAAAACTTGGGGGAGCGTTAAAAATCAGCCACGAATTAACACGAAAAAAGGTAGAAAATTCGTGTTAATTCGTGGCAGAAATTCCGAGATCATCTAGGGCTCCCCCAACTAATAAATGCGCCCATCGTGCAGCGGCTGTATTGAGCCGGTTGGCTGGGCAGTTACGATGGGGTATAATACGACCGCTTTGCGAACAGGAGGATGGATGGTCGACGCTACGCTTCTCGCGGCTTTACTGGATTCTCTCGACGCCCCGTTGCTCTTTGCCGATACCGGGCACGTCATTCGGTACATGAACCAGGCGGCTGTGGCCCACTATGAAGAAGGGGCTGCATTGCTCGGCCGTTCTCTGCTCGACTGTCACGACGAGGGGTCGTGTCGGGCCATCGAAGAGGTTCTCGTCACCTTGCGGGAGGGGGAGGTTGAACGGTTGATTACGCAGGAGGAGACCCGGCGCATTTATATGCGTGCGGTGCGTGATGCCGACGGCCGCCTCCTGGGCTACTATGAACGGTACGAGCCAGTAACCCGGTGAGCACCCCGGCCGACGAACGAGTGCAGGTCGCCCAGGCGGCCGGCGTGATCGCCCTGGGAAACGTCTTTAGCCGCGTCCTGGGCCTGGTGGTAGTCATTGTCAAGTCGGGCCTGTTTGGCGCAGGGCCCGACGTGAGCGCGCTGGATGCAGCCACGCGCGTTCCGATGACGCTGTACGACCTCCTGGTCGGCGGGCTGACCAGCTCCGCTCTCGTCCCTGTACTCTCCGATTACGCACATCCTCGGCGCCGCGAGGAGCTGTGGGGTCTGCTCAGCCTGCTGCTCAGCCTGGCCTCGTTGCTGTTCTGCCTGCTGCTCTTGCTGGGAGAACTGTTCGCCCCGCAGTTGATCTGGCTGATGGCCGGGGGATTGAATTCCAAGACGCAGGCCCTGGCGACTGACCTGCTCCGCCTCGTCTTGCCGGCCGTTCTCTTTCTCAATCTGGCTGGCATTCTTACCGGTGCTCTCTATGCGCTCAAGCGCTTTGTCTACCCGGCCTTTATCGCCGCGGTTTTTAACGCCGCCTTGGTCGTCGCGGCGTTGACGATGGGCCGTCGCTGGGGGGTGCACAGCATGGCGGTTGGCCTGGTCGTGGGGGCCATCTTGCAGGTGGTCCTGCAGCTCCCTGGCCTGCGTGACGCGCGGTTCCGGCTCGCCGTTACCTTTCGCCATCCCGCCTTGATTCGCGTTGGGCAGCTTTACTTGCCGATCTTTATCGGCCTGGTGGTGGACAACTTGTTGGCGGTGGTGTTGAGCTATCACCTGGCCTCGCGCATCGGAGAAGCGGCGATATCGTGGATGTATTATTCGGCGCAGATCATCCAGTTTCCCTTGGGGTTGGTTGCCACGGCAGTTTCGATTGCCACGCTGCCCACCCTGTCGCGCCACGCCAGCGCGGCGGACCCCGGCCCCTATCGGGCGACGCTGGCCCAGGGCTTGCGTCTCGTCCTGGTGCTGGTGATTCCGGCCACGGCGGGGCTGTTGGTGCTGGCGCGTCCGATCGTCGCCCTGGTCTTTGAGCATGGCAGCTTTACGGCGGCAGACACGGTCGCTGTGACGGAGGCGCTCAAATTTCACCTGTTGGGCCTCGTCTTTGCTGCGGTCGACCAGCTGTTGATTTTTGCTTTCTATGCCCGCAAGGATACCCTCACCCCGGCATTGGTCGGGGTGGGGGCCAACGTCTTTTATTCTGTCACCGCGCTCACCATGGCCGGGTTGGGCATCCTGACCCTGCCCTTGTTGATCCTGGCCAATTCCCTCAAATGGGCAGCGCACGCCTTGACCATGCTCGTCTTTACGCGCCGGCGGATGGGCCGCTTGAGCGGCCATGGCCTGGGGGAGTTGACAGCCAAGGCGACGTTGGCCTCGTTGTTGATGGCTGCGGTCACCTGGGGGGTGATGGCGGGACTGCTGCGTATCGCGCCCGGCAGCGTGTGGGGCGAACTGCTCGTTGTGGGCGGGGCGGGGGGGATGGGAGTAATCGTTTATGCGCTGCTGAACGTCCTGTTCAAGATGGAAGAAATCCATGTCCTCCGCGCTGCTGTCATCGACGGCTGGGATCGCTTGACGGGCTCCGGCCCGCGCGTTATAATCCCCCCGCGCGAGGAGGAGTAGAAGAAGGATTGGAAAGAGAACGCGACCGGCAAACGGTTCCTTCGGATCGTTACGATCAGGAATATTTTCTCACCGCCTGCGAGGGGTACGAGGAATTTGCCTCCAGCGAAGGGAAACTACTCTCCCGACGCCTGCAATCCGCCCTGGCTCTCGGTGGCATTGGGGCGGGCATGCGGGTGTTGGATGTGGGCTGTGGCCGCGGGGAGATACTGCGGCACTGTGCCCGCATGGGGGCGGAGGCTTATGGCGTGGATTACGCGGCTGTAGCTGTCGCCATGTCTCGGCGCGCCCTGGCGGATGATGGCGGAGCGGCTGTCTGCCAGGCGGATGCCCGGCGGCTTCCCTTTGCCGACGAGGCTTTCGACCGCGTGCTGCTCCTCGACCTGGTCGAACATCTCTATCCCTGGGAGTTGGACCAGGCGCTGCAGGAGGCCCGGCGGGTGCTGCGGCGCAGCGGGTGCCTGGTCGTTCACACGGCTCCCAATCTGTGGTACGATCGCTATGCATACCCCCTGGTGCGGGCGGTGAGGACTGTGATGGGGCAGGGGGATCGGTATCCCAAGAACCCGCGCGCACTTGTCCCGGCAAACCTGCAGGTCCACGTCAATGAGCAGAGTGCACTCAGCCTGTGGCGGAATCTGCGGCGCCACCGTTTCCGCGCCCGGGTCTGGTTGGATACGCCGCCTCAAAAACGGCAGGAGGGCTGGTTCTTTCGTTGCGTGCGTGCGGCCCTCTTTGGACTGCCGCCATTTCGCTGGTTTTTTGAGCGCGAGGTGTTTGCCGTGGCCGAAAGGGTCTCTTGATGCATTGTCCATCTGGAGTTCAAGTTGAAAGATCGCCGTTCGATTGACGAACTCTCGATCGAAGAGATCGAAGAGCTTTTGCGCGTTCGCAGGGCCGAAGCACGCCTGGAGCGCTTGCGCAAGAGAAAGGGCCCGGTCCCTGCCGTCGATCCACTGGCGCCCGGGCCCACGCCGCCGCCGCCAGCACCGCTGCCGGACAGTCATCGCCAGTTTCCCGAGGAGGGAGCGTCAGCTGGTTTTCGTGCCCGGTCTGTCGACGGCGCAGCAGCGCCCAGGCCGCGCCGGGAGCGGGCGCCGCTGCGCATCCACTGGCGTTGGCTGCGCGACAAGTCGCTGCTCGTGCTTGAGATTGCCGTCGTCTTTAGCCTGGTCATCATCCTGCTGGGAATCTGGGAGACCCAGCAAGAACTCAACCGGATGGCGCAGGAGGTCCAACAGTCCCAGTTGCCCACCCCGACGCCGATCACCCCTACCCCGGTGGTTCAGGTTGCCTTGCTGCCCAGCGGGCACACACCTCCGGGCCCGTCCGGCGATTCCGCCCCCCAGCCGGTTCCTGCCCATCTGCGCGATTGGGTGGCTGCCATTACTCCCGTACCGGCACCTACGCCGGGGCCGGAGCAGGCGACGCGGATCCGCATCCCCGGGATTGCCGTCGATGCGCCGGTGATCGAGGGGGACGACTGGGAAAGCCTGAAGCGGGGCGCCGGGCACCACATCGGATCAGCCAATCCTGGCACGCGAGGCAATTGTATCATTTCGGCGCACAATGATATCTATGGCGAGATCTTTCGCCGCCTGCCCGAGATGGAAGTGGGAGACGTGATCGAAGTGTACACAACCGGCGGCCAGGTCTATCGCTACGTAGCGACCCAGATCCGGATTATCGAGCCGACGGATTTGAGCGTCATGTACCCAACCAGTACGCCTGTGCTGACGTTGATCTCTTGTTATCCCTATGGGATCGATACCCAGCGGATTGTCGTCATTGCTGAACTGCAGCCATAAAACAGCTGTACAGTTTCCCTGAAGTAAGGAGAAGGAATATGGCTAAAAAATCTCGCAAGTCCCGTTCTCAACAGCTCCCTCGCCTGTCACCATCGCAGCTCGTTCAACCGGCTGCTGGAAAGGTGGCCCCGGTTGTTCCGACCGTCGACGACTCTGTCCCGGACCTGGAGCATGAATATCGGTACGTCATCAACGATCTCAAGTACATTGCCATCATCGCCGCGGTCATGTTGGCATTGATGATTATCGCCGCGGTTATTTTTGTCTAGCAGCGCAACCGTGCGAACTTGAGGCGCAGCGTGCCGCGAATTGCACGCGCTGCACAGCTCCCCGCTGTGACGACTTGGCCTTATCATTAAATCGTGCTATACTGTACGCGGAATGTTACGTCAAGTCGGTGCAGGGGGAGCGGCTTGGCAAAACACCCGCATTTTTGTATACTACGGGCCGGGAACGCGTATGCGAATCGACGAGTGGGTCAACGAGACGGGGCTGCAGCCCGTCGCCATCCCAGTCTTGGAGGTGGCGCGGGCGATGGGGTTCGTGGCCGCCCATCTGGCGCTATTCGCACAACCTCTTTTGGCCGGTTGGGTCAGCGATTCGGTGTTTGACAAGATGTCTCTCTGGATCCAAGACCCCCAGCAAGCAGAAGAGTTGCTGAAGGATCTGGAAGCCAGGATAGAGGAAGAATGATTCATTTGCCAGGCTTACCGGCGGGTGAGGGGTACATCGGCGCGATTGCGCTTGCGGTGCTGGCCCTCGTGTTGCTGCTTTTCCTTACAGCGCGAATTCGCCTGGGTGCCCGACCACGCTTCCGCACCTTGCCGGTCTTTGACAAACTGCCGATCGAGATCGGCAACGCGGCAGAGAGCGGCTCCTCGCTGCACATTGCCCTGGGTTCCGGTCGCCTGGGGGGGCAAAAAAGCCTTTCCTCCCTGGCGGCTGTAATTGTTCTTGACAGTCTGATCGATGCGGCGGTTGCGTACGGTACGCCGCCGATCGTCACCGTCGGCGATCCGACGTTATTACCCCTGGTGCAGGATGTGATGCGTCGGGCGTATGAAAAAAGAGGCGTGCCAGAACGATACAACCCCACTTCTGTCCGGTTCATTGCCCCGGAGCCGATTGTCTATGCGCTTGGCGCTGCGGATCTGGACAATCATGTGCGCGTGCGTGGCGATGCCTTGATAGGTTCCTTTGATGAAGAAGCGGCACTCGTGACGCATATTGCCGATGTGCGGGGCTATCCCCGTCTGGCGGCTTTGGATCGCCCGCACGCGATTGCTGCCGTCTATTCGTCGTTGACTTCTCTGGCGATCGGGGAAGAGTTGTACGCTGGTGCGGCCCCCATTACCAGATTCCCCCATCATCTGGCAAGTCTGCAGGTTCAGGATATTCTGCGCTTGTTGCTCATCGGGGCTATTTTGCTCAAGGTGATCGGCCTTTTTTAGGGAGATCGAGCTTGTGACGAAGCGAATTCTACCCACGGCCTTTGCGATTGCCTCCGGCGCAATCGTCCTGCTTGCCTACCTCTATCCGCATCCTGTCCTGGCATTAATTCGTACCTACCTGGTCCGTTGGGCGGTGATTATTGCCGCTTTTGCCTTCATCCTGGGCTTTTTCAATATCCTGCGGGTCCATCTGCTGCAAGTTGTCCGCGCCAGGAAGAATGCGGTTTACAGCGCCATTCTCGTTCTCTCCGCCCTGGTCAGCCTGGCCCTGACCTTGATGGGGCTGATCGCCCGTTCGTTGCAGGTTTCTCCGGTGATGGAGATCATCATCACTGCCAGTGACTGGTGGTTCCAAAATGTGCTGCTGTCCCTCCAGGCCAGTGCCGGGGGACTGATAGCCTTTGCCTTGCTTCTTTCCGCTGTTCGATTGTTGCGTACCCGCAAAAGCTGGTGGTCGGCCTGGTTCTTGGTCTCGGCGATGGTCGTGCTGCTGGGCACGCTTCCGCTTCCTGGCCCGATTGGTGTCCAGCTGGCCCAGTTTCGGCAGGACATCTGGTTAAACACGCTGGCAATGGCGGGAGTGCGCGGGTTGCTCATTGGAGTGGGACTCGGTACCCTGGTGATGGGATTACGCGTGATTATTGGGCTGGACCGCCCACACAGTAGCGCGTGACTGGACGATTGATGATTTACTGTTCAGAGTGTGATACGGCGAATCAAGAAGGCAGCCGCTTTTGCAGCAAATGTGGCGCGGTGCTGCCGTCGCCGGGTGTTGGTGCTCGCTGCCCGATGTGTGGTGAGATGAACCCGGCGGGTACTGTTCACTGCGCCAAGTGTGGCGCTCGCTTGACGCCCGCCTTTGCCGAGGATGCCGGGTCGCAGTTCGATCAACGGATGGAGGATGTTTTCCCTTCACCGGCGGAACCCGCTCCCGATTTGTCTGCCGACTCTGATTGGTTGCGCGGGTTGCGCGATGATGTTGGTGGGGAAAGCCCGCCCGCTTCTCCAGAAGCACCTGAGGAGCGGGTGGGTCTGCCGGATTGGCTTTCAGGGGCGGGCGCTGAAGAGGCGGGCGGTCTGGAATCGGTCGACCTGCCGGACTGGCTGGGCGGGCTGGAACCGGCCCCTGCCCCGGCGGAAGAAGCGCCGCCCGCGGCGGCAGACCTGCCGGACTGG
>JAFGEI010000129.1 GCA_016931695.1 Anaerolineae bacterium
ATTGTATGGATGTCATTCTGAGCAGCCTGCCCCGGGCGTAGCCGAGGGGAGCGTAGCGAGCGAAGAATCCCGTTCCGGAGAAGCGAAGTCTCGTTCTGCAAGGAACGAGACCCTTCGCTCCGCCCTCTGGGCGTCGCTCAGGGTGACAAATTTGGATCTACTGAGTCTCCCTCTTGAGTGTTGGTCTAACCGAGCGGTAGAAAATCGGCCACGAATTAACGCGAATGAAAACAAAATTTGTATCAATTCGGGCAGTCGTCCCCCTACTTGCGCTGGGCGGCCCGCTCATTCTATTTGCAAGCTGGCTGCAATATCTTGCAGCAGCGGCGAGATGGGGCTGCCGTGCGTCGAGCGCACCCGCAGCAGGTAGAGCCAGAGATCGCTGCCGCGCACGACCAGCGCCTCCGCCGGTCCCTCGGGCCACTGCTCGTAAAAGCGAACCGCCTCCAGGCCGTGCCACTCGGCTGCTTCCGCGGCCAGGATCTCGGGGGGTGCTGCCTGGGGATACGTCGCCTCGACCAGCATCTGCGCCGTGTCGACCCGCAGCGGCTCCACCGGCCCCGGCACCCACCAGAGCCCCACTTCGCCGGGCGGGCCGGTCCAGGTGCGGCCGCCGGCCACTGCGTCTCCCTCGGCATAATTGGCGATCATGGCCAACGGGATGCGCAGGACGATGTTGGGCCGGATGCCGCCGTCCAGTTCCCGCAGCGGGACCGGCCGGGCGCGGAAGGTGAGGGCCCGCTCGCCGCTCAGCGCGGCCTGGGACAGGATCGACACGGTCAACTGCCAGTCGCCAGGACGCACTTCCATCGGGATGTGCAGCGAGGTTGGGGCGACGTACTCGCCGTTCCCCACTGGCTGGAGGTCGTCCATCCACTGCAGCCGGTAGCGGTCGTCCATGATCCAGGCCCAGACGCGCGTCTCTGGGTCTCGCTCCTCGATGCCCTCCAGGCGCACCCGCAGGGTGAAATCCTGCAGCCCGTTGACCAGGGCCGGCCACTCGACGTGGATCGAAACCGGCGCGGGCGGAGTGAGGGTCGGGGTCGGGGATGGGGTGGGAGCAGCGGTCGGGGACGGGGCGGGGGGCGGCGTGGGGGAAGGCGGCGCGGGGGGCGGCCCGCAGGCAGCCAGCAGCAGGGCCAGTGCAATGAAAGCGGTGGTCAGGCCGAAGCAGGCGCGGCGGCGGAGAGACATGGGCGCCCCCGTCCTACAGCGCATCGAGGATGCTGGCCAGGGATCGCGGCACAAGGGCGCGGATACGGGCCCCCTTGGCGCTGTACTCTTCGTTTTCGACCTGTCCCTGCTGGTGGATCAGCTGTACCAGGTCGCCCCGTGCAAAGGGAATGACCAGGTCCACCCGCACCAGGTCGGATTCCAGCTTTTTTTCGACCGCCCGCAGCAGGTTTTCCATGCCATATCCCGTCAGCGCCGAGATGGGGATGCAATGGGGGAGTTCCGCGCTGGCGTCGCAGGCGGCCTGGGGGTCGGCCAGCCGGTCGACCTTGTTCAGCGCCGTCACCATGGGCTTGCCCGCCGCGCCAATGTCCTCCAGCGTCTCCAGCACGGCACGCGCCTGGCGGAGGGCCTGGGGGTGCGTCGCGTCGAGGACGTGGAGCAAGAGGTCCGACTCGGTCGTCTCCTCCAGCGTGGCGCGAAAGGCGGCCACCAGGTGGGTGGGCAGCTTTTGGATAAAGCCGACGGTATCGGTAAAGAGAACGGGCCGCCCATTGGGTAGGACGACTCGCCGGGTGGTGGGATCGAGGGTGGCAAAGAGCTTGTCTTCTACCAGCACGTCGGCATCGGAGAGGCAGTTGAGGAGCGTTGATTTGCCGGCGTTGGTGTACCCGACGATCGAGATCACCGGGATTCCTTCCCTTTTGCGCCGGGCGCGGTGGAGGCCACGGTGAGCGCGGACCTTTTCCAGCTCTTTTTTGAGCTGGACGATGCGCTGGCCAATCACGCGGCGGTCGGTCTCCAGCTGGGTCTCGCCCGGGCCGCGCACGCCAACCCCGCCGGTGGTCCCACCGGCCCGCCCACCCGCCTGTCGCGCCAGGTGGGTCCAGGCCCGGGTCAGCCGGGGCAGGCGGTACTGGTATTGGGCCAGTTCAACCTGCAAGTTGCCCTCCCGCGTGTGGGCGTGTTGGGCAAAGATGTCGAGAATGAGGGCGGTCCGGTCGAGGAGCTTGACGTCGTCCCCCAGCGCCTTTTCCAACTCGCGCTGGTGGCGGGGGGAGAGTTCGTCGTCAAAGATCACGACGTCCGCCGCAGCCTCGGCTACCTGGAGCACCAGTTCCTTCACCTTGCCGCTGCCGATAAAGGTGGACGGTTCAGGATGGTCCAGCCGCTGGGTCAATTCGCCGACTACGGCAATGCCTGCCGTGTGGGCCAACTGGGCCAGCTCTTCCAGCGACGCGGCCAACGGCCATGTGGCGTCGCCAGATGCCACTGTTGTTTTCCATTCGACTCCCACCAGGATCGCACGCTCCTGGGGAGGGCCGGTCGGTTCGGTCGGTCTCGGAATGATCCACCTCCTGGAATAACTGTTCAGCCAACCGGGCAGGCTGTGGGACTATGCAAGGATTGTACCACAAATGGGATGATGAACAACTGGGGAGATTTTCCGGCAGACTGCTCTTACCGTTTGACCTCCAGGCTGCCCAACAGGATGCCCGTGACGAGCACGGCGCCGCCCACCCACTGCAATGGCATCAGGCGCTCGCCCAGCAGCAGAAAGGCAAGGATGAGCGAGACCAGCAGCTCGAGCAGGCTGACCAGGGCGGCCTCGATGCCGCCGATGCGCTCCAGCCCGGCGAACATGAGCACGCGGGAGAGGACCGTCGTCAGGCCCAGGGCGACGATGGCCTCCCATCCGGGCAGCGGGATCACCTCGACGGGAGCGCCTTGAAGCGCCCGCGCGATGCCGACGGTGCAGGCCATTGCAGTAAGCACATAGATGGTGACGGTGCGCGAGGGGACGTCGGCCAAAACCCACTGGGCCAGGACGAGGTGCCAGCCGTACGTGGCAGCCGAGGCGATCATCAACATCACGCCAAGCCAGTCGGACTCGCCAGTGCCAGAGCCGGTCAGCAGATAAATTCCCCCCATTGCCATCCCCATCCGCAACAGCGTGAGCCAGTGAATGGGCTGGCCAGAGGCGGTGAGGAAAAGGATCACCCACAGTGGATAGAGGGTATTGAGGAACGAGGCCAGCGAGGCGTCCAGGCGCGAGAGGCCGGAGTAATAGAGCAAGGAGCCGAGGCCGTTGACTGCGCCAATGGCGATGCAGCCGACCAGCTCCCGCCAGCTGATGCGCAGCCACTTTTGCCACAGGATGCTGTACCCGATCCACAACAGGAGCACCGATACGACTGTGCGGAGCGCGGCCAGGGTGAACGGTGTCACCCCGTGGGCGTAGGCGAGCTTGCCCAGAATTGGCGCCCAGCCGAGGAAAAAGCTGGCCACGAGCGTGTTGCGGAAACCACGCCTGCGTTCCGGGTCTGTGATCGTCACTGTGGGGCCTTTCTCGCTTGGCAACTCGTCCTCCCCATGCTACACTTGCGGCGATGAAATCGGCGCAAGGCTTTCGCTTCCTGTTGATCCTGTTTGCCGCTGCGCTGGCGGCGTGGTTGGCGGCGACGGTCGCCCTGCAGTTCCTCCCTGCTCCCGCCCCTGCCGCGCCGACCCTGTCGCCGGACTGTTTTCGCGAGCTGACGGCCCGCCTGGCCCAGGCGGGGCTGACCGGGCAGGCCGTCCTGCGGCCGGACCGGGTTCTCGCCGTCGAGGTGCAGCCGCCCGCGGCCTGGCCTGCCGATCAAGCACCCCAGGCGGTTTGGGCCGTCTTTGACGCAGTCGCCCTTTTGCCGCCCTGCTGCAGCGTGTATCCGCTGGAAGTCGTCGTGTCGGGGGAGAGCCATCACGTCCGCGCCCGGGTCTCTCCCGCCGATCTGCGAGCCTGGGCGCAGGGCGAGCTGGACGATCGAGAACTGGTCGAGCGGGTGCTCTACGTGGAGAGCCCGCCAGCCTCCCTGCTGGAAGAATAGCCCCGATGCTGTTGGGGGTGGGCAGCAGCCGCCCCCCCGCCGGGAACAAGCAGTGCATTTCGCGTTTTTGTCTTTCATTGTACGCCGCAGGCGCTTGGCGCCGACTTGAAACATTGCCCTGCCCTTCAAGCTCCTTACGGCAAGACGTGAATGATCACCGGCGCGCTGGGCAGCGAGCGCCCTGCGCCGTCAACTCCCTGCGCGGAAAAGACGTGCTCGCCAGGGGATAGCTGCCACAGGGCCTGGTAAGGGGCATCGACCAACGTCGCCAGCGGCTCGCCGTCGACGTAAAGCGTCACCTCTGCCAGCGCCACGCCCGCCGCTGGCCGCACCGCGACCCGAATCGACTGGTACGCGGCGGGGACGGCGGGGGACATGCGGTAGACGGTGCCTGAATCGGGGTGCAGGATCACCAGGGGGTAATCGGTTTCGGGGGCCTGGGCGGTGGAGGAAGCGGGCCCCAGGGGCCAGCCCTGCGCCCGGGCCCATTCCCGCACCTCTATGGGAGGATAGATGTACGTCCGCTCCACCACCTGCCGCGGATCTGTCCCCGGTCCAGCCGGCTTCCCCGTGGTGATGTCAATCTGCACTGGGCGGTACCAGTCGTCCGGCCGGGTCGGCGCCGTGCCGGCGATAAAGAGCTCGCTTCGCGTGCGCAGGCAGTATGGCGTCGGCAGCAGCCCCGAGGGGACGCAGACTGCCTGGCGCTCCAGCCCCTGCGGCTCGGCAAAGGCCAGCACCGGCTGTCCCCGCAGCGCCGCTTCCATCACGTCGTGCCAGATGGGGCCGGCGCCCTCCACCCCGGAGACGTGGACCATCGATCGTCCGTCGGCGTTGCCCACCCAAACCCCCACCGCCAGTTGGGGGGTGTAGCCGACGGTCCAATTGTCCCGCCAATCGGACGAGGTGCCGGTTTTGACCGCTGCCGGACGGGAAAGGGCCAGGACGCTGCCGGAGCCAAAAGCTGGCGCCCGGGCCTCGTTATCGGCGAGGATGTCGGTAATCAGGTAGGCCACGCGGGCGTCGAGGGCCCGTTCGCCCAGGCCGGAGCGGGCCTGGTAGCGCAGGCTGCCCGTCGCATCCCGCACCGTCGACACGCCGTAGGGCTCCACCCGCCGTCCGCCGTTGGCGAAAGCGGTGTAGGCGGCGGTCAGTTCCAGCAGGCGCACCTCGCCGCCGCCCAGGGTCAGGGCCAGTCCAAACCGCTCGCCGGCCCCAAAGGAAGAGAGCCCCAGGTCGCCCGCCAGCGCCACCATTCGCGCCACTCCAACGTCCTGCAGCACCTGTACCGCCGGGATATTGTAGGAGCAGGCCAGCGCCTCCCGCGCTGACACCGGCCCGTGAAAGCGCTGGTCATAGTTGAGGGGAACGTAAGCTGTCCCCTCCCGGGTGGGGAAGGCGGTTCGGACGTCGAACAGCACCGAGGCGGGGGTGAGCGGTTGTTCCCGTTGCGGGTCAAAGGCGGCGGCATAGGTCACCGGCTTGATCGCCGATCCCGGCTGGCGCAGGGCCTGCGCGGCATTGACCGCGCCGTCGATCGTGGCGTCAAAGTAATCGGGGCTGCCGACCATGGCCAGGATCTGCCCGCTGTGGGGATCGAGAGCGACCAGCGCGCCGTTATTCACGTCGTGGTAGGCGCTTCCTTCCCCTGCCTGGGCCAGCAGCTCCAGGTGCCGGCGCATCGTCCGCTCGGCGGTCTGCTGCAGGTCCAGGTCGAGGGTGGTGGTGACGATCAACCCCTCGCTGTAGAGGGCTTGCAGGCCAAACTCGCGCTCCAGCCAGGCGCGGACGAACATGACGAAATGGGGGGCGGCGATCGGAAAGGGGGCAGCGGCAAAGTGAAGCTGCTCCTGCGCGGCCAGGCGTGCCTGCTCGGCGTCGATATAGCCCTCGTGAACCATCAGCCCGAGCACCACCCGCTGCCGCTCCTGTGCCGCTTCCGGGTTGACCAGCGGATCGTACAAAAGCGGCGACTGGGGTAGGCCGGCCAGCAGCGCGCACTCGGCCAGGTCCAACTCGGCTGCGCCGTGACCAAAGTAGGCGCGGGCAGCGGCCTCGATGCCATAGGCCAGGTTGCCATAGTTGACTTCGTTCAGATAAAGGGCCAGCACCTGGTCCTTGCTGTACGTGCGGGCGATGCGCCAGGCGAGGATCGACTCGCGCAGCTTGCGAATCAAGGTCCGCTCGGCCCGCTCTTGGGGGCCGAGCAGCAAGTTGCGCGCCACCTGCTGGGTGATCGTCGAGCCGCCCGCCAGCACCTCGCCGCCCTGGAGGTTGATCCAAAAGGCGCGGACGATCCCGGCCCCGTCGACGCCGGGGTTGGAGTAAAAGTTGGCGTCCTCGGTGGCAATCGTGGCCTGTTGGCAGTAGAGGGGCACCTCGCTCAGCGGAATCGGCGTGTGCCGCCCGGCGTGGGGGTCGGCAATCTCGTACAGCAGGCGGCCGCTTCGATCCAGGATGCGCGACGAGACCCCCGCCTGGTGGTCGTAGAGGGAATGGGGGGAGGGCAGGTCGACCAGCAGCAGGTGGGCGGCCAGGCCAAGCCCGCCGCCGATCCCTGCCAGCAGGGCCAGCAACGTGACGAGCAGTCGCTTGTGTTTCATCTCCAACCTATTCTACCAACCTCTTGAGAGCGGGTCAAATCGGTTTTTGGGGCGGGTGCGCTCGGATTGGGGGGCGAGATTTTGCCCAGCTTCGATTAGATCGCGCCTCCACAACTGCACAACTGCGACTTGCGCTTCTTTTCGTTTTATGGTAATCTGTTATTCGGGCAATGCCAGACGTCGGGTCTTTTGTACCTGCTCGGCCAGTCGCCCCTGGATGCTCTCCCGGCTATTGATTGAGGAGCGGAGGGGTTTTGGCGGGCGGTGCCCCTTCGCCTGCCGGGGAGAGTATCCAGGCTGATACAAGTACCAGCAACATTGAGTGGTTACGAATTCTTGACGAGATGGGGGGAAAGCCATGTTAAATACTCTTTTGAATATCTACAACCAGCATACGACCAAGATCATTTTTGGCAGTGGGCTCGTCTTGGGCTTGCTCATTGGACTGTTCTTTGCCTGGGTAATATGGCCCACCTCCTTTAACAATGCGACCACTGAATCGCTGCGGCCAGGCGACATCCGCGACGAGGTGCTGGTGCTGATTGCACGCGACTATCGAGAAACCGGCAATCTGACGCAGGCACAACTGCGGTTAGGGGCTGAGGATTGGAAGCGGGAAGAACCAGCCACAGTTCTCCGCCAACTGGCCCAAGACCGGGGCGGGCCGGATGCCGTCGCGCTGAATGCCCTGGCTGATGCGCTGGAAGCGCCGCCGCCAGAAGTGCCCACCGCCGTCACCACGCCGGCTGGAGGAGAGGAGGCACGGACGAGCTGGACCCGCCCGGTCTTTCAAATCTGTGGTGCGGGCCTGATCCTCGCTGCTGTCGGCGGTGGGGCCTATTTGTTGATCTCGCGCCTGCGCGCCGGCCCACGCGAAATCTCTGAGCGCGCGATAGCTTCCCAGGCCGTCGTCGGGGAGATTGCATGGGATGAAACTGCCGCACCCGTTGCCCAGTTCAGGTCGACCTACACCCTGGGTGACGATTTCTACGATCCCTCCTTTAGCATCGAAAAAGCGAACGGTGACTTTATGGGTGAGTGCGGGGTGGGGATTTCCGAGACCATCGGCGTGGGCGATCCCAAAAAGGTCACTGCCATAGAAGTCTGGCTTTTCGACAAGAATGACATTCGCACCATCACCAAGGTGCTGTTGAGCGAGTTTGCCCTCCAGGACGAGGCATTGCGGGCCAAGCTGGCTGCAAAGGGCGAACCAGTGCAGATCCGTCCCGGCGCCGAGGTCATTCTCGACACGGCAACACTGATCCTGCGGGTGCGGGTCACGGACCTGGAATATGGGCAGGGGCAGTTGCCCCCCAACAGTTTTTTCCAACGGGTGGGGATGGAAATTGGCATCTGGGACAAGCCAAACGCCGAAGTGCCCACGCTGGATTATTCGGATCCGTCTATTCTCAACAATTGACGGCGGGCAACAGCCCGGCCCGGCGAGAATATCCCGACGCACAACCCGAGTCGTCGCTGAAGTAGGGGGACTGGCGTCGGCAGGTACGAAAGGCCCCATCCATCTGGATGGGGCTTTTTCTGTTGAGCAAACATGACCCGTTTCCTGCGCTTTTGGTGGGACTTGATCCGCTTCTTTTTCCGGCTGTTGTACGGCCCCTTTGCCTGGACGTACGATGCGGTCGCCTGGACCGTGTCCCTGGGACAGTGGACGGCCTGGGTCCGTACGGTTCTCGGCTACCTCGGAGGCCCACGGGTCTTGGAGCTGGCCCACGGCCCGGGCCACCTGCAAGTGGCGATGAACCGGCCGGGGTTGACGCCCATCGGCGTCGATCTCTCCCCCCAGATGGGCCGGATTGCCCACCGGCGGCTGCAGCGCGAGGGGATGCCGCCGCGGCTGGTGCGGGCGCGGGCCCAGGCCCTCCCGTTCTGCGACGCCGCCTTCCGCGGCGTTGCGGCGACCTTTCCCACCGAATTCATCATCGATCCCCAAACGGT
This sequence comes from Anaerolineae bacterium, assembly GCA_016931695.1. Taxonomy (GTDB): domain Bacteria; phylum Chloroflexota; class Anaerolineae; order B4-G1; family DUEL01; genus JAFGEI01. The sequence continues at coordinate 8,600 of JAFGEI010000129.1, forward strand.
GCAAGAGATCGTGCGCGTGCTGTCTGTCCCAGGGATCGTGGTGATCGTGGCCGGCTGCCGGCTGCCGGGCCGCGATCCCTTCTCGCTCTTTTTGGAGTGGCTGTACCGGGTGACCGGCCAGCGCGGCCTCTTGCCCCAGGCCAGCGAAGCCGCCTGGCGGCAGAGCGGCCTGGCCTTGCGCACCGAGTGGGTGGACGTCGGGCGCACGCGGGTGCTGCTGGTCATTGGGGAACGATTCCACGACCCAGTTTGAGGCCGGTGCCTCAGCCGCCAGGATCAAATTCGCCAGAGTCCAGCTTACAAGTCTTTGGCTTGGCGCATGAAAAAACAGCTGCGAGTTAAAACAGAATTCGTGTCAATGCGTGGAATGCCAGTTCGCCCCGAAACTGAAATGCCCCCCCGCGTTTGGGTTGTTTGTGCCCCCGCTGGTCCTATGCTATACTGGATCAGGTACCCGGCTTGTACAACTCGCTTCTTCCCAATCATCCCAATCAACGCAACGACCTCGACAATGTCATGCGATCCCCTTCCATTTCCTTTTGGGGCGGTCATCCTCGTGCTCGGCCTCTTGGTCTGGGTCCGCCGGGGGAAGGGTCAGTGCTGTGATGCAAGGTCCAACGAGCGCGAAATCTCGTATAGTACCAGAAGCAGCGGCCTTTGGGCCGCAGGAGGTTTGCCATGCGGTTCCTCGTCACCGGCGGGGCCGGGTTTTTGGGCTGCGCGCTCTCGAATCGCCTGTCAGCCGCCGGTCACCACGTGCGGGTTATCGACGACCTGAGTGCCGGCGACCCGGGCCGGCTGGACCCGGGTGTCCTGTTCACCCGCGGCGACGTCCTTGACCGTCCCAAGCTGTGGACGCTGCTGCAGGATGTCGACTGCGTCTATCACCTGGCAGCGCGGGTCCTGGTCTCGGAATCGATCCTCTATCCCCGCCAGTACAACGAGGTCAATGTCGGCGGCACGGTCAGCGTGATGGAGGCGATGCGGGACGCCGGGGTGCAGCGGGTGGTTTTTGCTTCCTCCGGCGCGGTCTATGGCGAGCAAGCTCACCAGCCGGTGCGCGAGGACCAGCCGCCCAATCCGCAATCCCCCTACGCGGTGAGCAAGCTGGCGGCCGAGCATTACGTCCGCACCATCGGCGCGCTGTGGGGGATCGAGACGGTGAGCCTGCGCATCTTTAACGCGTACGGGCCGGGGCAAAACCTGCCGCCTTCCCACCCCCCGGTGGTGCCGCGATTCATCCAGCAGGCCCTGCGGGGGGGGTCGCTGGTCATTTTTGGCGGCGGTGCGCAGACGCGCGATTTCGTCTATGTCGACGACGTGGTCGAAGCGCTGGTGGCCTCGGCAACCACAGCCGGCGTCGACCGGCGGATCGTCAACATTGGCAGCGGCCGCGAGACGAGCGTCAACGACCTGGCGGTCCTGGTCGCCCGGGTCACCGGCCAGGAGGTGGAGGTGCTGCGCAGCCCGGCCGGCAGTGGGGGCGTGTCCCGCCTCTGTGCCGACGTCAGCCTCGCGCGGCAGACGTTGGGCTATCAGCCGCGCGTCGACCTGCCGGAAGGGCTGCGGCGCACGCTGGAACAGGATGGGCGGTTTGCTTCCCCCGCGCCTGGAGCGTGAGTTTTTCGCCCGGCATACCCTCACTGTCTCCCGCGAGCTGCTGGGACAGCGGCTGGTGCGCCGGCTGGATGGCCAGCGCCTGGCCGGGCGCATTGTCGAGGTGGAAGCCTACGTCGGCGAGGACGACCAGGCCTCCCACGCCCGGTTCGGGCTGACCCCCCGGAACGCCGCGATGTATGGGGATGCCGGACGGGCCTACGTCTACCTGATCTATGGCCTGCACCACTGTCTCAACTTTGTCACCGAGTGCCGGGGATACCCCGCGGCGGTGTTGATCCGGGCGCTGGAGCCGCTGGAAGGGCTGGAGCGGATGCGATCCCTGCGCGGCGGCCGCAGCGACCTGCCGCTGACCAGCGGCCCCGCCCGCCTGTGCCAGGCGCTCGGCATCGATCTCCGCTTCGATGGGGCCGACCTGTGCGCGGCGGATGCACAGTTATTCCTGGAGCGGGACGGGATCCTGCCCGACTCGGCCGTCGCCACGGGGCCGCGCATCGGCGTGCACGGCGACGAGCGGGCCGTCACCGCGCCGTGGCGGTTCGCCGTGCGGGACAACCGCTACGTATCGCGGTAGAAAGACTGTATGGGGACCAGTATGATGGATCGAAAACTAGACGATAAACTGGCCCTGCGCACCGCGGTTGGCCCGGACGACGTCGAGCGGGTGGCGGCGTTTAATGGCCACATCCACGGAGCGGAGGTTGCCGAGATGACCCGCGCCCTCTTTCTCCACCATCCCCACACGCAGTTAGAGAACCTGATCTTTGTCGAGGACGTGACAAGCCGCCAGGTCGTTTCCTCCCTCTGCCTGATTCCCTGGACCTGGCGGTACGAAGGCGTTGACCTACCCGCCGGCGAGATGGGCATCGTCGGCACGCTGGAGGGGTACCGGCAGCGGGGATTGATTCGTGCCCAGGTGGAACTCTTTCAGCAGCAACTGTCCGCAGGCGGCTTTCTCCTCTCCCACATCCAGGGCATTCCCCACTTTTACCGCCAGTTTGGTTACGAGTATGCGCTCCCCCTGGAGGGCGGCTTGCGATTGGAGACGCGCCACATTCCCGATCCCTCTCCCACATCCTTTACCTTCCGGCTGGCTGCATGGAAAGACCTGTCCGTCCTCATGCAACAGTATGACGAGGCCGCGAGCGAGCTGGCAATCCACGCCGTCCGTGACAGGGCGGTCTGGGAGTACCTGCTGCGGCCCTTTACAGGGGCGGAGACCGAGCACGAAACCTGGCTGATCGAGGACAAGGCGGGCCAGGTCGCCGGCTATATGCGCCTGCCCCGCTACCACTTTGGCGAGGAGTTGGTTGTCGACGAGGTCTCTCGCCTCAGCTTTGACGCTGCGCTGGCTGCCTTGCACCACTTCAAGGGACTGGTCGCGCAGCGTCAAAAGCCCGCTGTCCGGCTCAACCTGCCAGGCCACTGCACGCTGATGCGGCTGGCCCGTTCCCTGGGCGCATACGACCTGGGCACCTATGCCTGGCAGGTCTATTTTCCCGATCCCATGGCCTTGCTGCGCGTGTTGGCGCCTGTACTGGAGCGCCGTGTCGCTGCGTCCCCTTTTGCCGGAATGACCCGCGACGTACTGCTGAACCTGTACCGCCAGGCGATCCGACTCTGTTTTGCCAACGGCCAACTCATCGAGGTTGTCGGTACAGATCCCACCGGCGACAGTGCAATCCGCCTGCCACCGCTGCAGTTGATCCCGCTGTTGTTGGGATACCGGGCGGCGGATGAACTGCGCACCGCGCACCCCGACGTAGCGGTTGCCCCGTTGGAACGGATGCTGGTTGAGACGTTGTTTCAAAAGACGACGGCATTCATCCATACCCCGTATTGACCCGAGTTGAAAGATTTTGCACCTGATGCTACAATCCAGGGCCACGAAACAGCACGCGAATGGCACGAATGAAGACGAACAACAAAAAACCTCAGACCTCGGACTTTATGGACTAATCTAAGAGGAGGCAGAATGAGCGAAGCAGCAGTTCTCAAAGGTAAGGGGGTGTGGGCCCGTCCCCGCAGCGACGGCACGTCAGAGTTGGAGCGGGCGATCGACATTGCCCAACAAGTGAACGGCAGCCACGTCTTGTACAAGGTGGCTGATGGTGCCGACTATCTCGATCACTCGGCCCAAGCCGCTCAGCGCATCCGCGCCGCTGGCCTGACCCCCCTGGCCTGGATGTGGCTCAAGCTGGATGATCCGGCTGGCGAGGCCAACGCCGTCGTCCAGGCCTTTGCCGACGGGTACGACGGCATGGTCCTCGACGTGGAGGCTCCCTGCAGCCGCAAGTTCGACCAGGCGCGGGTGCTGGTCCAGGCCGTCCAGGCGGCCGGCCTCGACTTGGACCTGATCTATAACTGTTCCTTCCCCAACATCTCTCACCATCGCGACTTGCCGTACGACGAGTTGAACGACATTTGCCAGGGCGGGCTGATGCCGATGGCCTACGGCGCCTTCTTTGCGCCAGGCAATCCCACCCCCTGGGAAGTCCAGGCGCACCAGGTCATCGACGAATGGACCTATGGTCACTATGAAACCTGGTGCGGCCTGTGGGGTTTCCGGCCGCCGCTCTACCCTGTCCTGGGACCGTATCACGACGAATATGGCAGCGTGCGGATGAGCCCGGCCGAGTTCCAGGTCTGGCTGGACCGGCTGGAGAACTTTGAACCGACCTTTGTCAGCATTTTTACCGCGGCTGTGGTCAACGATGACCTGCTGCCATTGATCCGCGACTTTGTCCTGGCGGAGGAAATCATCTGGGAGCCGCCGGTGCCGGAGACGGTGTGGGCACACCGGATCGAGGGCGTGGTGCTTTTTGAACAGCCGACCACTTACGCGCGGCGCGTGCGTGCGGCGACCTACCGCTCCGCCCTCGGCGGGCTGGCCCGCCAGGCCGGGTCCGGCGGCACGACCTGGCTGCAGGTCCGTATGCCGGACAGCCAGCGAGGTTGGGCGCCCGAAAACCGGTTTTCCCTGGTCGACCCCGGCCCGCCGCCCAGCCTCCCTGCCCCGCCGCACCCCCCGCCGGGTCATTTGACCCACGTCTGGACGGAGCAGGAAGTCAACTTTCGCAGCAATCCCGTCGTCACGGATCGCACCCTGATTGGCCGCCTCTACGCGGGGGCGCGGATGCGCGTGGTAGAAGACCCGGCGACGGCGTGGGCCAAGCTGGGCGTCATGGGGCAGTGGCTCAATGTCCAGTTGGACCCGGATGGGCCTGAGGGCTGGATCGCCGCCTGGTACGTCACCGACCACCCGCCGGAGCACGAGGAGCCCTCGCCGCTCGATTTCGTCCGCGTCGACAGCGCCGAGGGGCTGAACGTCCGCTCTGGCCCCGGCGCCGAGCACCCCAAGACCTGGCACGTGCCCGACCAGGCGGTGTTGGACGTCATCGAGGACCCGCGGGAGGCAGCGTCCAAGGTCGGCGTGGAGGGCGAGTGGGTCCAAGTGCGCACGCCGAGCCTGCACGAGGGCCACGTCGCGGCCTGGCTGTTGGACGCCGACGTCTCCCACGACGACCGCGTTCCCGTCAACGACGCGGTGCTGCCCTTTGGCGAATGCGCCTGGCTCTTGGGCATCCATGCGGTGGGCGTAAACGAAAGCCGCGACTTTCGCCACCTCTTTCACGGCTCGGGCAAGACCGGATGGGCAATCTTTACCGAGGCAATCGGCCACAACCCTAACGGCCTGGCGCCGGACGAGCATCGCCGGCAAAAGCTGTGGGATTGGGCACGGAACGGGTACGGGGTGGTGATCCGTCTCAACAACGGCTACGAGCCGAACGGCACCCTGCCGCTGTCGACCTTTTACGACGACTTTGCCGCCACCTGCGCCCGCTATGCCGAGCTCTACTTGCACCGGCCGGAAGAGGCGCCCCATCGCTACTCCTGGGTCATTGTCATCGGCAACGAGCAAAACAACGTCCGCGAGCACCCTGGCGGGGCCGGCAATCCGATCGAGCACATCACTCCCCAGTTGTACGCCCAGGCCTTTAACAAGGCTTACCAGGCGATCAAGAACGTGCTGCCCAACGCGCGGGTGGTGCCGGGCGCCGTCGACCCGTACAACACGTTTCCCTGGGCCCGCCTGGGCGGGCTGCGCTACCGCCCGATGGACTATTATCGCGAGATGCTGGCGGCGATCGACAACCTGGACGGCCTGGCCCTGCACACCTATACCCACGGCCCGGTGGTCAGTTACATCACCCACAAAAAGGTCTTTCAGGATTCGCCCCTCGACCCGGGCACGGAACACGAGCACTATTACGATTTTCAGGCCTATCGTCCCTTTGCCGAGGCCATTCCTGCCCAGTGGCGCGACCGTCCCATCTATATTACCGAGACCAATCACTGGGTGGTCAACCCGGACGGCAGCCCGCCGGCCGGCTGGGTGAATCAGAACATTGGCTGGGTGCGCGCGGCCTACGAAGAGATCAACCGCTGGAACAACACCCCGCACAACCAGCAAATTCGCTGTCTGCTGCTCTACCGGTGGCAGGACGACGAATGGCAGATCGAGACCCGGGACCAGGTGCAGGCGGACTTTCGCCAGGCGCTGGCAAACGACTATCGCTGGCGGCGGTAAGCGGGCGACGCAAGACCTTGTTCGTTCCCTTCTCCCACTGCGGTAGAGACGACCCGGCAGGGGGCGTCTCTACGCTGTTCTGGATGGGATCGGGCATTCGTCTGCCGGGCGACGTTTTGCCTTGACAAGCGGGCACCGCGCGGTATAATGCTTTCGTTCGGCCCGCTAGCTCAATTTGGCAGAGCAGGGGACTCTTAATCCCTTGGTTGCAGGTTCGAGTCCTGCGCGGGTCACTGAGAGCGACAGGCCCCACCAATCAGTGG
>JAFGEI010000130.1 GCA_016931695.1 Anaerolineae bacterium
CCTCACGGCGCAGATGACCTGGATGGGAGCGTGCGCGGGCAGCGAGCTATTGTTCACGCGCGTGTATGAAAAGCTGGTCAAGCGTCCCGGCGACCCCGATGCGACGGTCTTTCTGATGGGCTATGACAGCATCCCCATCCGCGCGGAAAAGTCGCTCTATGACCTGGCCGGGTGGTGCCGCGCACGCACGGATGTGCACGCGCACGTGTCGAATACACCAACCGAGAAACTCCTGGCGGAACTGGAAAACGATGCTGTTCCGGCTGGCGTACCGGCGGACGACTGGCAGGCGCTCCGGGAGCGTTTCCAGGCGCATATGCGGCAGTTCGGGCACATCATCTATGACCTCGACTTTGGCAAGGCGCTGCCGCTCGACGACCCAAGGCCGATGATGGAAACGATCAAACTCTACCTGCGCGGCGAGGGCGCCAACCCGTACGAACGGCAGGGATCGCTGGAAGCCAGGCGCGTGGCAGCGGTAGAGGCCGTGCTGGGCCGAGTCAAGGGCCTGAAACGCTGGGCCTTTCGCACGACGCTGCGTTGGGCGCAAACCCTGGCTGAGATCCGCGAGGATGCCCTGGCCGACATCGGGCTGGGCTATCCGGTGCTGCGCCGGGTGCTGCACGAGCTGGGAGGCCGCATGGTGGCCAGGCAAGCCATCGGGGAGCCCGACGACGTGTTCTGGCTGCGGCAGGAAGAGTTGGAGCAGGCCGTGAAATCGTTGGAGCAAGCCGGCCCGATACCAGTGATGGCCGACCGCGTGCAGGAGCGCAAGGACTCCTGGCAGAGAGCCAAAGCCGTCACGCCCCCGCCGGTGCTCCCCCCGTCCAAAAGGGTGATGGGCATCAACGTGGAGGGGTTCGTTGCAGCGGACGAAAGCAGCCACAGTGCCGACACGATCCGGGGCATGGGTACGAGCGCTGGTTGGGTCACGGCACCGGCCTGCGTGCTGCGCGGCCCGGAGGATTTCGGCCAGATGGAGCCGGGCTGCGTCCTGGTGGCCAGCATCACCACCCCGGCCTGGACGCCGCTCTTTGCCATGGCCTCCGCCATCGTCACCGACGTCGGCGGGCCGTTGAGCCACGGCAGCATCGTCGCCCGCGAGTACGGCATCCCCGCGGTGATGGGCACGGGCGTCGCGACCCGGCGCATTCGCAGCGGCCAGACGGTGACCGTGGACGGCGCTGCGGGGACGGTCACGCTGAGCTAGCACGGACGACGCAGCACGTAACAGGTATCACGAGGCTCTCTCGGCCCGTTGCCTGTTGCGTATTCCGTACTCGGTATTTGCGTGTTGTGTGAGGAGTGAGCCGGGATGGAAACAAGCAACCGCAAGAATATCGCCATTCTGTCCTTTGCCCTGATCGTGGTGATGTTGGGCTATGGCATGGTGATCCCGCTATTCCCTTTCTACATCGAAAAGATGGGCGCGGGAGGGGGTCAACTGGGCTTGCTCATTGCCCTCTCGGCGCTGCTGGAGCTGCTCTTTGGCCCGCTGTGGGGCAGCCTATCCGATCGCGTCGGGCGCAAGCCGATCTTGCTCTTGGGCCTGTTTGGATACAGCCTGGGGTCGCTGCTCTTTGGACTCTCGACGCGGTTGTGGATGTTGTTTGCCTCCCGGGCGCTCTCTGGCATTCTCTCATCAGCCACGTCGGCCACGGCGCTGGCCTACATCAGCGACAGCACCTCGGAGCGCGACCGCGGCGGCGGAATGGGCATGCTTGGGGCAGCGCTGGGACTGGGGCTGATCTTGGGGCCGGCGGCAGGCGGGTGGTTGGGAAGCAGCTCGCTTGCACTGCCTTTTTTCATCGCCGCCGCTTTTTCGCTGCTGGCCCTGGTCCTGGCCGCCCTGTGGCTTCCCGAGTCGCTACCTGTCGAGGCGCGCCGGCAAGCAGGCCAAGTGAGGACCATCGACCTGGGCGCGCTGTGGCACGCACTGTCCGGCCCGATCGGCGTGCTGATGTTCCTGCTCTTCCTGGTCAGCTTTGGGCTCACCAATTTCGAGTCGATCTTTGGACTCTATGCGGCGCAAGAGCTGGACTATGGCCCGGAGCAGGTGGGGACCATCCTGGCGGTGGTCGGCCTGGTCTCGACGCTGGGCAAAGCGGTTCTCATCGGGCCGTTGACCCAGCGATGGGGCGAAGCGCCGATCATCAAGGTCTCGCTGGCGGCCAGCGCAGCGGGGTTCGTGGTCCTGCTGCTGGCGACGACCTATCCGGGCGTGCTGTTGGCGACGGGGGTGTTTATCCTCTCCAAGACACTGCTGCGCACGGTGATCATCGCCCTGGCTTCCAAGCATACTTCCCTTTCACAGGCTCCGGGCAATGCCGTGGGCCAGGGCGCGACGATGGGCTTGAGCAATTCGTTCATGAACCTGGGGCGCATCATAGGGCCGATCTGGGCCGGGTTTATCTTTGACGTGAACGTGAGTTATCCTTACCTCAGCGGCGCGGCAGTGATGTTCATCGGGTTTGCGATCAGCCTGGTGTGGATCAGGCCCAAGTCGCGCGGCATCATAACCGAACAGGTCTCCTGATTGTGCACGAGCAAGCTTGCCCGCATGGCCAAGAGCAAGACTCCCCACATGCCCGATGCATGCGGGGAGTTTTTGTTGTATACTGAGGAGCAAGATGGAGGAAACGATGTCTGGCTCGGCTGAAAACGCAACGCTACTGGCCAAGGGAGCGACGGCGGACGTATATGCTTGGGGGAATTCCCTTTGTCCAGGCAGCACTTTACGATGCGGAACACCCATGGCTGGGTGATTGAGCGCACAAGGAGAGCTCGCATGAAGCCGATTGTGAACACGGTGGACCGCTTTGCGCATATGAACGCCTGGGCCAACCGCATCCTGCGCATCGACCTGGACAGAATGCGCGTCTGGGCGCGCGAAACGGCCCCTTATGTGCCCGAGTACCTTGGCGCGCGCGGGATCGCCACCCGCATCTGCTGGGAAGAGTACCCTGAGCCGGTCGAGTCCTTTGCCCCGGCCAATCCGCTGATGGTTTTTCCGGGAGCATTGACCGGATCGCGCTCGCCGTACTCGGGTCGCACCGTTGTCTGTGCCTTTAGCCCGCAGGGATATCCACACCCCTGGTTCACCCGTTCCAGCGTGGGAGGGTATTTCGGAGG
>JAFGEI010000131.1 GCA_016931695.1 Anaerolineae bacterium
CCTCAGACTTTCGTCCATTGGGCAATATTCCTCACTGCTGCCTCCCGTAGGAGTCTGGCCCGTATCTCAGTGCCAGTGTGGGGGGTCGCGCTCTCACGCCCCCTACCCGTCTTTGCCTTGGTAGGCCGTTACCCTACCAACTAGCTGATGGGCCGCGGGCCCCTCCCGAAGCGCCGGAGCTTTACTCGACAGAATGAACTATCGAGTGTATCGGGTATTACCCCTCATTACAAGGGCTATTCCCGTCTTCGGGGCAGGTCACCCACGTGTTACTCACCCGTTCGCCGCTTATGTACTCCCGAAGGAGCCTTATCGCTCGACTTGCATGTATTAGGCACGCCGCCAGCGTTCATCCTGAGCCACGATCAAACTCTCCGTTTATTATCGGTCTTGCCGATTGTTTCGAATTTGACCCATAGCCCCACGTTCCTTACCTACCACTCTTCAGTTGTTAAAGTTCCTTTTGCACTGGAGGGGAAATATACCACAATCCCTTTTCTTTGTCAAGGACAAAACGACCGATGCCATCTCTCTGCATCGGCCGGGCAACTTCCAATGACTGCGAATCAGGAGTCTTGCCCATCCCCCTTTTACTTTTGTAAGTGGCTATATTATATCAGAACTCGCTTTTCCTGTCAAGTCCCGCGCGGTAAGGGATTTCGTAGCAGAACATTCGCTTTGACCATGACCCGTGCCCAAGTACTGTCATGCCCGTGAATCCCCGCGCCTGTCCCCGCGGAAGCGGGGATTCGCGGGAATGACGGCCCGGGTAGCATGAGATGCCATTTTCAGGCTCCCGTGGCAGAGAAAGGCGGTAGTCGCGTGTTTTGCTTCGAAATCCCGGTAACGCGGTAATCCGGCATACTGGATCAGCCGCCAGTTACCTCACGGGGCGGAAAGAACGACCGGCAGGTAGAGCCGCTGGCTCACGCACATCCGAACAGGCAAGACCGCTCGAACGACGTACGGATCGTTATAGTCGAGCTGCAAGTTGGTGGTATAACAGGCCCCGCCCGCCACGACAGCGGCATCGAAAGCCAGCTCAACGGCGATCGCGGTGCCGGGGACGACCAGGCCATCACCGGGAGCGACGGCCAGCCACGGAACGCCCCAGGCGGTGCCCAGTGCCGCGCTCACCGCCGCGTAGGCGTCGATGCGGCCCCAGCCATACTGGTTGTTCGGGATGGTATCGGTCGTGGGGTCGCTGCCGCAGAGGTAGCCCTGGTCCACGGCAAGGGGAACCGCGCTCTGCTCGATGATGCGGATGGTGTGGGCGACGTCGCCGATCAGTCCGGGCTGGGCGGACCAGATGAGGGCGGCCTGGCCGGCAACGTGGGGGCTGGCGGATGACGTCCCCCCGGAAACCAGGTACCCGCCATCGTTGAAGGCGGAGCGGATCTCGACCCCCGGCGCAGAGACGTCCGGCTTGGACAGGCCGCTGACCGCCGACGGGCCACGACCGGAGAAGGCGGCCAGGCTGCCCAGGCGGTTGGTGTTGCCGCGGTCAAGGGCACCAATGGCCACGGCATTGGCCATGTCGCCGGGGTCCTCCACCGTGCTGCAGAAGGGGCCGTCGTTGCCGGCGGAAAAAAAGGGCAGGATGCCCGCCGCTCGCCAGGCATAGACCGCCTGGTCGTACCACCACTGCGCCTGCCCGCCACCCCACGAGTTGTTGACCACGTGGGCGCGGCGGTCAGGGTTGGGGTTGAGTCCATCCAAATCCCATGGGGCGAGGATAAACTCGGCACAGGTAAGTAATGCATCTTCACTGCCCGCTCCAGTGGCAGGGTCGAAACCCTGGCAGGCGAACCAAGAAGCCTCAGGGGCCACGCCGATCTGGTTATCGACCCCATCATTCCCCACGATGACGCCCAGGGTGTGAGAACCGTGCCCGCTCCAGTCGTATGGCGCCAAAGGCCCCTGCCCGTAGGGGTCCCACCAGTTGTAATTGTGGTCAAAAGAGCCGCCGCCCAGGTTACCTCGATATTGAGTCGTCAGCGCCTCGTGGGTGTAGAGCGCGCCCGAGTCGATGGTGGCGACGACGATCCCCGCGCCGCGCGCGCCAAAGACAGCCCAGACGTCGTCGGCGTTGACGCGCTTGACGTTCCACTCGACGGCCGCCGGGCCGACGCCAGGGGCGGGGGAGCCGCTCAGCTGCGGGGCAGGAACGGAGCCATTGGGCCCAATGAAAGCAACCCCAGGGTGAGCGGCGACCTGCTTCAGGACACTTGCGTCTCCATCGACCCGGATGGCATTGGCGATGTAGTGGGTTTCGTATCGCACGTCGCTGCGGGTCAACGCAGCACGCAAGGCGGCCTGACTGCGCTCGGCCGTCGCTCGCAGGGCGTCGAGGACGTAGCGCCCACGGGCCGACCAATCGGACACGCCGAAAGCAGCCGACAGGTCCGCCCGCTCCGCCAGATAGATGATAAAGGATGCACTGCCGTCGGGGGAGGACCTCAAGTCGGTATAGACCTGGGGATCAATCCGCTGGGATGGCAAGAATGCCCTGCCGGGAGCAGGGAGCGGTGCATCCGCCGCCTCTGCAACACGAAAAGTGAGATCGCTGCTCCCGCTGTTGGCCAGGGTGAGACAGACCGTCGCGGTGAGGCCGGGGGTCATCGAAACGACGACGGCAGTCGGGGCAAGTTCGGGCCGGCTGGCATTGAGATAGATGTCGCGGGTGGTTGTCACGCCTTCGGCGACGGTGACGGCGATTGAAGCCGTAGCGGTATATCCATAACCGTCCGCCTGCAGCACATAGTCGCCGCCGATGAGCGGATGGGGGTTGTAAAGGCCATCGGCGGCCGTGTGCCACCGGACGTGGTAATCGGGCTCGGTCACACTCTCCAGATAGAGATAGGCCCCCTCGACGGGCAGCACGGTGTTGGCATCGTAAACGTGACCATAGAGCCAGCCAAAGGGCGGCGTGGGTGGGGGACAAGGAACCATCGACTCGTGCGGCGGGGGGCTGAGGGGGGCGCCGCCAAGGACAGTGCCGCCAAAATTCCACAACCGGCCATCGGCCATACCGCCCCCGGCACCGAGGGTAGCCCGATTCAACTGAAACGGCAGCTCCGTCCAATGGTCGACGATGGGGTCCCAATGCCACGTACTGCTCCGCGCCCCCCCAAACCCACCGACATCGCCACCCCACCAGAACAGGTCGCCAGCGGGCAGGGCCGCCGCCAGGGGGGCCATGCGGCCGGTGTCGCCGGGCAGGTCGCTATGCGCCAGCCAGCGATCGCCCAGCAAGTCGTACTCCCAGAAATCGTCCCGGTCGCCCCAGTAATCGCCGCCGACAAACAGCCGGCCTCCGCCGGTCACCGCGGCGTGGAAATCGCGGGCGGTGGGCAGCGGGGCCAGGGCGGTCCACTCGCCTGCTGCCGGATCAAAGGCCCAGTGCTGCGTGCTGGCGCAGGTGCTGGCGCCACATCCGCCGGTGACGTAAAGACGCCCGTCGACCACGCCGCCGGCGCTACCCCCAGCCCCCGTGATGACGTCCTGGGCCTCGATGGGCGGGCCGTAACTCCAGGTGCCCGCCGCCAGGTCATAGATCTGCAGCTCGTAGGTCCCCCCCCACCCCATGACCGTTCTGGTAAAACCGCCCGCCAGGTAAAGCTTGCCGTCGATATAGCCCAGGGTGGCGCCAAAGACGGGGGTCGGGGCATTCCGGGCCAGGGAGATCCAGGTGCTGCTGGCGATGTCAAACATCTGGCCGCGACCGGTCGGGCCGGTGGTCGCGTCGATCCCACCGATGTAAAAGCAGGCCCCTGCGTCGCCGACGGCGTCGGTGCAGGTTGAAGCGCCCCAGTAGGCGGCCAATGCGCCGCCGTTTTCCTCGTTCTGCCAGTCAGAACCGACGATGGTGCGGACGTCGGTGGTGTCGCTGTAGACAGCCGTCGAGTCCCAGGCCGTCAGCAACGCGACGGCCTCGTCCACACAGACAGCATCGACCGGGATCGTCACCGTCACCCGAAAAGTGGCAGACAAGCCATCGCCCAGCGGCCCAATGGCCGCCGGCCCATCGATTCCCCAGGTACTGCTGTACTGGAGGGCAATCGTATCGGTGACGCCCAACTCGTTGCGCAGGGTGAGGGTATAGGGAACCACTGCGCCGGGGTCGCCGCACCCTTCCAGGTGCGGCGGTGAAAGGCGGACTCGCGGTTCGGACGGGGAATCGCAGAACCAGCCGAGGATGCCGCCCAGCACCTCGCCGCGATCGTCGAGGATGTCCAGCCCCTCGAAAGGCCAGGCCAGGTAGACGGTTTTGAAGGTATCGCTGTAGACACGGGTCGAGTTGTCCTCGCCGCTCGCCTGGTAACGGAAGGGAGCTGCAGCGCTGGAGATGGGGGTGATCCAGTCGGTCCACATCGTGGGGTCCTCGGCGGGCCAAGAAGAGGGAGTCACCAGCGTGTACGGCCCCAGCCCGTCGCCGACCGGATCGCCTGGGTTGCCCACCGGGTCGGTCTCGGCCATGTCCTCCACCGCGCCGTCGATGCCCAGGTAATGGACGGCAAAGGGCGGGCAGCCATAAGGATAACACTGGTCGTAATAGTAATCGACGCTGCTGAACAAGAGGTTCCCGCCGCCGTCCAAATAATCCGCCAGGTCGACCGCATTGGTGCCGGTGATGGTGTCGAACCAGGCGTAGCCGGTGAACCAGATGACCGCGTCGTAAGGCTGCAGATCTGCCAGTCCAGGATCGCCTTGGGTCCATACGTCCCACCGGGTGTACGGATATCCCAGGCTCTCCAGGGTAGAGGTGTAATAGTAGGCGCCGCTGCCGTTGAACGGCTCGCCTTCGTATTGATCCCAGTCGTCGTCGACCAGGAGGATAGAACATTCGAGGGCAGGGGACGGCGCACTGGAAATGGCGCGGGACGGCCAGGTGGGCGATGGTGCAGGGTACAGCCGTTGCTGCTGCGGTAGGAGACGCATCGGCTGTTCGAACACTTCTACGGTGAAGAAAGGGGCCGCGCCTGGGGACGGGTCCGCCGGGCGGGCGCTGGCCGGGAGCAAGGGCAAGACGAGGAAAAGGAGCGCGGGCAATAACCATCTGCACTTGATCATGGGCGAACTTGTCCTCCGCTGAGCGATGGTACCGTTGGAGCGAGTATAGCCCGGTTTTACATTTCGGTCAACAGTCACGCCCCCCCAGCCCGGACCGGATTGACAGTTCGACCCAGACAGGGTACCATATGGCCGATGAATGAAACTGCCAGTCATTGTGCGGTCGTCCACTATGCCGAGATCGGGCTCAAGGGCCGCAACCGCCCCTTTTTCGAGCGCGCCCTGGCGCGAAACATCGAGCGGCGGTTGAGCCACTTGGGCGTCGAACGGGTCGAGCGGCTGACTGGCCGCCTGATGGTCTGGCTGGCGGAACCACTGCCGCAGACAACCTGGAACGAGATGCTGCGCACGGTCTGCGGTGTTGCCCACTTTGCGCCCGCCTATGTAACCGCTGCGGACATGGAATCGCTGCGCGCTGCCATCCTGGATCACCTGCCGGGCGAAGCGGTCGACTCGTTCCGCATCCGGGTCAGGAGAGACGACAAATCGTTCCCCCTCACCTCCCCCGAGGTCGCGCGCGAACTGGGCGCTGTTGTCCAGCAGCGGACCGGCTGGCCGGTACAGCTGAAGGGAGCGGCGCTCGAGATCACAGTCGAGATCCTCCGCAAGCGGGCGATTCTCTCCCTTGACAAGCTGCCGGGACCGGGGGGTCTGCCGGTGGGAGCGAGCGGGCGGGCCGGGCTGCTCCTCTCCGGGGGGATCGATTCCCCCGTCGCCGGCTACCTGGCGCTGAAACGGGGCTGCCGGTTATTGCCGATCCACTTTCACAGCCGTCCCTTTGGGAACTGGATGGGAGCAGAAGCCCGGGCGCGAGAGATCGTGCGCGCACTGCAGGCCTACGGGATGGACCCCGTGCTCTACACCGTAGGCATCGGCCGGCAGCAGCGCGAAATCGCCGTCCGTGCTCCCGTCGCCATGCGGGTGATCCTCTACCGGCGCTTGATGGTCCGCATCGCCCAGGCGCTCACCCGCCAGAAAAACGGCAAAGCACTCTTTACAGGCGAATCACTGGGGCAGGTCGCCTCCCAGACGCTGGAGAGCCTGGGCGTGATCGAGGAAGCGGTGACAATCCCGGTGCTGCGGCCGTTGATCGCCATGGACAAAAAAGAGATCGTGGCGCTTGCCAGGGAGATTGGCACCTTTTCCATCTCCCAGATGGAAGGGGACGACTGCTGCCAGTTCCTGATGCCGCGGCGGGTGATCACCCGGCCCCAACTGCCAGCGGTGCTGGCTGCGGATGCCGCCGTCGAGATGGAGCGGCTGGTGGAAGAAGCGCTGGAACAGGTCAAGCGGATCGCGGTCTGATCAGAGGTGGCTCTCCGGATCCCGCAGCACGACCAGCCCCAGCACTCCCGCCACGGCGACGATGCTCCCGGAAAGCACATAGACCGTGCGCAAGCCAATTGCCTCGCCAAAGGCCGCGGCGGCAGCCATCGAGATCAGCCCGGCGGCGGTAGTGAGGGCGTTGAGGACGCTGCCCACCCGCCCCCGCTTCAGGTCCGGTACGGCGAGCTGCATCATGGTGATCAGCGCCGACTGGGCTGGCACCAGGGCGACGCCCAGAGCAACGCTGTAGAGCAACAGCAGCAGCGGCATGCGCAACAGCCTTTCTCCCATTGCCAGGTCCGCCACTGCCGCCTCCACCTGCAGCGTGGGAAAGAGGTCGACGAGTGAAAACGGAGGGGCCAGGCCGATCAGGCCGATGGCGACGCCGATGCCGACGATACCCCAGCCTGCCATCTGCCGCTTGCTGAAACGGCGCATCAGCGTGCCCAGCACCGCTGCGCCGATGACCATGCCCACGCCCTGCGAGGCGTCGACCGCCCCCAACCCCTCCGCTTCCAGACCAAAGGTGCGCTGCATGAAGGGAATCCAGGCGACGTTGATCGCCCCGATGCCCAACTGTACTGCCGCCAGGCAGATGAGAACGCCGACCATCGTCGCACTGCCGAACATGTAGGCCGCGCCCGCGACCATTTCGTTCCAGACAGCAGCCAACCGCCGCCCTGCCACCTGCCGTCCCTGCGTGGTACGCGGCACGGCGATGGTCAGAATTGCCGCAGCAGAGAGCAAAAAGGTCAGCGAATCGGCGAGAAAGGCAACCCTTTCCCCCCACAGGGCAATGGAAAAGCCGGCCAGCGCCGGGCCGACCACCAGGCCCACGGTCTGGACCATCTGCATCAGGCCGTTGGCGGCGAGCAGTTGGTTCTGGTCGGGGACGATGAGGGGCAGCACGGCGTTTTGGGAGGGGAAGAAAAAGCGGCTGACGCAGGACATGGAAAAGCCGACCAGGTAATAGATCCAGACCTGCTCGGGCCGCTGCACCAGCAAGCAGAGCAGCACCAGCAGCGCCCGCAGCAGGTCGGCAACGATCATGGTGCGCTTGCGGTCCCAGCGATCGACAAAGACCCCCGCCACCGGCCCCAGCAGCAGCATGGGCAGGGCATTGAAGATGACCGACAGGCCGACCATCACGGTCGAGCCGGTCAACCGCTCGACCATGATCGGAGTGGCGAGCCAGTAGAAATAGTCGCCGACGAACGAGATCGTCTGGCCGATCCAGAGGGCCATAAAGTTGCGGTTGCCGAACAACTGGTTGTGGGAAAGCGGGTTTTGCCGCTGGTCTTTGCTCATTATCTCCTGCCAGACGTCGTCCAGGTGCTCTATCCCCCGTCCGTGCTGCAGCGCCAGGCGCCTGGCGGCAGCGGCAGGATCGCCGCCGGGTTGCTCTCGATCACCACGGCCTCGATCCCACCAGACGACAGCTGTTGCAGATCATCCTGAAAATGCGGCAGCCGCGCGGCGTCAAAGCGAGCGGTCACGGTCACGTCGGCGGCAAATTCTTCGCCCAGGATGTGGCCGCCGTGGAGATCGACCAGGTGGCGGACCGGCTCCAGGTACCTGTACGGCAATGCCATCAGGACGGTGTGGGTCGGCGCCTTGACGGCGCGGGGCAGCACCTCCAGTACCGCGCGCACAGCGGCGCTGTAGGCGCGCACCAGCCCGCCGGTCCCCAACTTGGTGCCGCCAAAGTACCGCGTCACCACGACCGCCACGTCGCCCAGCCCGCTGCCGCGGAGGATCGTCAACGCCGGCCGCCCGGCGGTCCCGGCCGGCTCGCCGTCGTCGCTGCAGTGGGCGATCACGCTCGCGCCGTACCCGACGAGGTAGGCGGGCACGTTGTGCGTCGCGTCGCCGAACTCGGCGCGGATGCGGGCGATAAAGGCCCGCGCCGCCTCCACCGTGAGCGCCGGGGCGGCAGTGGCGACGAAGCGGGAATTGACCACAACGATCTCGGCCCGCGCCTCTCGAGCGGGAATCGTGTACCGTTCTTCCAAGACCTGGCGAGACCTCCGCGGGCTCTTGCAGCACAAAATTGGATTGACCGGGGCTCCCGTCAAGACTCCTTGTTAAGCAGCGGCAGGTAGATCATCAAGCTGCGCTTCCAGATGCGCAGGCGCACCTGGGGACAAAACTCGTCCTCAGGCTGACGAAAGACGGTGACGCTGTTTCCCGTTATGTTTTGCAAGTGGACCCCCTGGTACTGCCCGCCGTTGAACCAGTCGTGATTTCCCCCGGCGAACAACATGTGGATGCCCCGCATGCCGCTGGAATCGTAGCACTCGCCCCGGATCAACAGCATGTTGGGACTCCAGTTCAAGTTGTGGGTAAAGGTGTACACGTCCCCCGCCGCGACATCCTGCCAGTCACCCAGCTCCTCCAGGCTGTCATAATCGGGCTCGGTCCCGTGCACGACGATCATGCGCACCTGCTCGACGTCGGTGTCGTTCGGGTGGCGAATGACCTCGACTGTCGAGTCGGTCAGGTTCTGCCAGTGAGCCCCCAGCATCTGCTGGGGACCGTCCACTCCCAGGCCGCCAAAGCCAAATTGGTGAATGCCGCGGACCGTGCCGCTGAACCAGAGACCCACCGTCAGATCGGTCGCCGTGACGCCCACGCCGTGGCTGAGGGTGATTGTCTCACCCTGGCTGACATCCAGCCATCCGCTGTCATAGTCCGGCGGATCGAGCGGCCCCCAAACGCGGAGGCGGATCAGGTCGGCCGCGGTGTCGTCGGTGTGGCGATAGACCTGGATCGTGTTGCTGGTGAGGTTCTCCCAGTGGGCCCCGTACCACTGTCCGTTGACCTCCATCCCGCCATAGTAGGCGCGGTTGATGCCCATGCCATCGTCCAGATCGAGAAACAGCAGTTCAACCGCGTAATCGTCGGGGTCTCCCCCCAGGTTATGGGTAAAGGTGAGCGTCTGGCCGCGCAAGATGGGCACCCAGGCCGTGCCCCACACGGCGTTGGGGCGCGGCAGCTGAAATTCGGGCGGTTTGACGGGAGAGAGCGGGCCGGCGGCCACGCTCACGGCACACACCAGGGCAAGCAAGAGAACGACGATCCCGCATACCAAGAATTTTGCCTGCTTTTTCATCATTTCCTCCTTTTTCCTTATCCTGATCCAACAAATCGGCCTGTCGCCAGGGCTATTATACCGTCATTGTCACTGTTTAGCCATCCGCCCGTTCACAGAACCTGCTGCAGCGCCGCCAGAACCCGCTCGACATCCTCGTCACTGATCCAGCAGTGCAGCACGATACGAAAGCGGCCGTTCTCTCGCCCCAACAGCCGTATACCCCGTCGCTCCAGCCCTTCCACGACCTGCTCAGGCGTCCGGCTGCTCTCGGCGCTCAGGGAGAAATAGAGGATGTTGCTGCTCAACGGGGCGACCTGGACCCCCGGCAAAAGAGCCAGCCCTTCGGCCAGGCGGCGCGCCCGGCGGTGATCGTCGACGAGGCGGTCGGTCATCTGCTCCAGGGCGACGATGCCCGCCGCGGCCAGTATTCCCGCCTGGCGCATGCCGCCGCCGACCACTTTTCGCGCCCGGCGCGCCTGGGCGATAAAGTCGCCGTCGGCACAAAGCAGCGACCCGACCGGCGCACCGAGTCCCTTGGACAGGCAAAACATCACCGAATCGACATCTCTGACCAGTTCTCGCACCTCCACCTGCAGCGCCGCTGCGGCGTTAAAGATTCGAGCCCCGTCGAGGTGCAACCGCAGCCCGTGAGCGCGCGCCAGCCGGGCAACCTGGGCGGTGTACGCCGCGGTTAGCGGTGTCCCGTTACAGTAATTGTGCGTGTTCTCCAGGCAGATCAGGCGGCTGCGGGGAAAGTGATCGTCGTCGGCCCGAATGGCCCGCTCGATATCCGTCAGGTCAAGCGTGCCGTCGGGCCGATTGGGCAGCGGGCGGGGGGTGATGCCGCCCAAGGCCGCCATCCCTCCCTGTTCGAAAAGAAAGGTGTGCGAGCGGTCGCCGACGATCGCTTCGTCACCTCGCCCGCAGTGGGCCAGCAAGGCGACCAGGTTGCCCATCGTCCCGCTGGCGACAAAGAGCGCCGCCTCTTTGCCCAACCGCTCTGCAGACATCTCCTCCATCCGGTTGACCGTCGGGTCCTCTCCAAACACGTCGTCGCCCACTTCAGCACGGTACATCGCCTCGCGCATGGCCGGGGTGGGTTGGGTCACGGTATCGCTGCGCAAATCAATCACTTTCATCAATCAGGCCTCCAAAATCTCGTACAAAGGCCAGGGGGTCGAGGTAGCCATAGTAACCGGGCCTGGCCCGTTCCGGGTCATCGTCCCACGTATATCCTACCGCGGCAAAATGACCGTTGCACGTCCCCCGCGCTCCGGCTGTTCCCACCGGAAAGAGGGCCGAGCCATCGCCAAACGTGCGCATCTCCCAATGCAAGTGGCTGTTCAGCCCCAGGTCATGGACCAAGGCAATGACCTGGCCGCGTCTCACCGGCTGTCCGGCCTCTACTTGCACCTGGTCCGTATGCCAGTAAACCGAATAGACAAAACTGCTGTTCGCCAACAGGTGCTGGGTGATGACAATGAACCCATCACTCCCGGCATCCACGACCGCGATCGCCACGCCATCGGCGACGGCGTAAACGGGCTGGCGGGCGGCCTGCCCCCACACAACCTGCCCCTGCTGGTTGACCGCGAACAGATCGACCCCCGCGTGATAGAGCTGGCTAAAAGGGAGTCGGTTCCCCCTCGCGTCGCGAAAGCAGTTGGCGTGATTCCCCATCGCCGGGTTCTGCACGTCATAGCGGGTATCCACGGCCAGCGGGCCGGTGACTCCCTGGATGTAGGGACCGTACTCCTGGATCGGCAACAACGGCGCGGAAAACGCCTCGGCGACCGGGGGAGTCGGCCACGGGGCATAGGAAGGCCGCGGCGGAAAGGTCACGGCGGAGAAAGGAAGGCGAGAACGAAGGGGAAAGAAGGATGCCGCAGCCAGCAGGCATAGACCAGCCAGGCCGAAAACAGCCACCAACAGCGCCGCCAGGCGCCTGCGCTTGCCTTGCTCCATACAGGTGTATCTACAAGCCAGAGAGTATCGACCAGCGGCGAGACCATCACCCGCGCTGGATCATCTTTTCGTACAGGACAGCCAGGTTGGCAGCGTGGAGCTGGGGCGCCTGGCCATTGAGCGCAACGCGCGAAAGCCCGCAGGTTTCAATGTCTATTGCCAGCAATTCCTCGAGCGATTTGCCCCGCGCAATCGCCTTTGCCGTCAACTCGTGAATCTTGTCCAGGTAATCGATGCTGATTTGCAGGATGCTCTGCACCTCGCCACGCAAAATCACCTCGCCATGTCCTTGCACCACGCACTCTGGCTGCAGTTCCATCAGACAACGCAACGAGTTCTTGAGCGTCTCCAAATCACCGTCGATGATCGTCGGCACAGGCATGACCGCATCGCTGGCGAACAAGATACGCTCTTCTTCCAAGAAAACAGAAATCACATCCTCGCTATGTCCAGGAGTCCACATCAACCGCAGCAGCTTGCCCCCAATGCACAAATCCATTTCCCCGTCGTCCAGGGTAACTTGGGGCAAGCGCAGGTCGACTGCTTCCAACTCTACCGCCTCCGCGCGCGCTGCGGCAAGGCCCTCCTCCCCGCGGGTCAACAAGAACTGGCGGCAGTGATCGTGGGCCAGGATGCAGGCTTGCGGGAAGAGATAGGCGCCATACGTATGATCGGCATGATAATGGGTGAGGATCAAATATCGGACTGAAGTCGACAAGCGATGCGTCACAAAAGCAGCGATCTCTTGTGCCTCGGTTGGAAAGGGCATCGAATCAATCATCACCACCCCTTCCGGGGTCACGATGATGCTCGAAGTTACCTGGGCGTACAAATCACTGGTAAAGACATAGATATCTGCCGATACTCGCTCCCGCAGCATAAAACCTCCGAAAAAATCTCCTCTTTACATATCTGCCCAATGTAACCGCCCTGCAGGTTAATGTGGACACTTGCTGACACTATTGGACGAACAGCCAGCCGGCAAATTCCAGCCCCCAGATCATTGTCACCCACCCGCCCAAGACCAGGAACGGCCCATAAGGGATTGGGTCCCGCAGGGAGCGAAGCCGGGTAACCAGCAGCAAGAGACTGATCACCCCGCCGCTGAGAACTGTCAGCAGCAGGGCTTCGACGATCAGCGGAAAGCCGACGACCAGGCCCACAAAAGCCGCCAGCTTGACGTCGCCCCCGCCCAACGCGCCAGGACCGAGCAGCGCGTTGCCGACCAGCGCGGCGATGAAAAAGAACAGATAGCCGATCCCTCCGCCAAGCAGGGCGCTCTTCAAGGCATTCCACCACCCCACCGCACCGTGGAAGCTGGTGACATCAAGCAGCGCGCCAAGCAGTGCGAGCGCCATCGCCGGAAATATGACGGCATTGAGAATGAGGCGTCGCTCCAGGTCAGTGACCATCACCAGAGCAAAAATCGCCGTGTACAGCGCAAAAAAAACAAACTTGAGGGAGAGACCGTAGCGCAGATAGAGCCAGGCAAACAAAAAGCCCAGCGCGATTTCGACCAGGGGGTAGCGGATTCGAACGGGAGCAGCACATTGAGGACATTTCCCCCTGCCGACGACATAGGTCGGCAGGGCCAACCACTGGTACCAGGGGCGGGGATGGTCGCAGTAGGGGCAATGAGGGCGTTGCAGGGCACGCCGGGCAGGCAGGTCTGTCCCAAGAAGATTGACCACTGCGCCAACCAATATTCCCGTCAGGCCAAACAAGAGTGTCTCCACGCTTTCATTATACTCCGAGGGGGCACATCCGCCAAGTGTAAAGGGAACGCTCGCGGGTATGTTGCATTCCTCCCCTAGTTCGGCTACAATAAGGAAAAGTACCTGCCCGGGCTGCCCGTACTGGATTGACCTCTTCCTGGCGCCCGGGCAAGCGGCCAGGAAGCAATACAGATGTCCCAGGTTACGAGATGAATCGACAAAAAATCTTTTCCTTCGCTCTCACCATAATCCTGCTGCTGGGGCTGATCCCAGCGGGGCGCGCCCAGGGGCAAGACGACCCGGCGGCTCGCCTGTTGGCCCGCATGTCGCCAGCCGCCCGGGTTGGACAGCTGTTCATTGTCACCTTTCCGGGTACAGAGATTGACGAGTCGTCGGCGATCTATGATTTGATCGTCGAGGAACGAATTGGCGGGGTGATCCTGCGGCCAGAAAACGGCAATGTCGTCGGCGAAGGAAATGCGCTGAACCAGCTGGCCACACTGACCAACAATCTCCAACGGCTGGCATGGAACGCCGCCCAGAACCCCGTGCCTTCGCTGCCAGATGAGAGCGGCGAGCCGGTCACCAGCCCTTTTGTGCCCCTTTTCATCACAATCGAGGAAGAAGGCGGGGGCCTCTACACAATTCCGGTCAGCGGCACGACGCCGCTCCCCTCCCCGATGGCCATCGGCGCGACGTGGGACCCGGCCTATGCCGAAGCGGTCGGAGCCATCCTGGGACAAGAGTTGAACGCCTTGGGGATTAACCTCTTTTTGGGCCCGGCGCTCGATGTGCTGGCAACCCCTCGTCCAAACAATCTCGCCGACCTGGGAGTCCGTTCTTTTGGCGGCGACCCGTACTGGGTCGGACAGATCGGCGCCGCCTACGTGCGCGGGGTCCACGGCGGCAGCGAAGGCCGGGTCGCCGTTGTGCCCGGTCACTTTCCCGGCCTGGGGGCGGCGGATCGCGCCTTGTCCGAAGAAGTCTCGACAGTGCAAAAATCACTGGAACAACTCAAGCAGATCGAGCTGGCTCCTTTCTTTGCCGTCGCCTCGGCTGAGGACCCCAGCGCCCAGGCGGATGGCTTGCTGGTCTCTCACATCCGCTACCGCGGCTTTCAGGGCAACATCTACCAATCGACCAAGCCGGTCAGTTTCGATCCCCAGGCGCTGCAGCAGCTGATGGCGCTGCCGGAATTGGCAACCTGGCGCGAAGGGGGAGGGATAACGGTGGCGGACGATCTCGGCGTGCGGGCGGTGCAGCGGTTCTATGACCCCACCGGGCAGGAATTCAACAGCCTGCGCATCGCCCGCGAGGCCTTTGTCGCCGGCAACGATTTACTGATCCTCTCCCACTTTGCCCTCGACGACGATTGGGACACACATTTCACCAACATTCGGGCCGCGATGGCTTTCTTCCGCGAAAAGTACGCCACCGACCCGACGTTTCAGGAGCGCGTCGACGCCGCGGTCCTGCGCATCCTGCGCCTCAAGCTGCGCCTTTACAACTCCCCAACGACCTTTACGCTCAATACGACGCAGGTCAACACCCGGGCAGCCAGCGAGATTGTCGGCCAAAACCTGGAACAGATCAGCCGCATTGCCCGGGACAGCGTGACGCTCCTGTCACCACCATCGCCGGACCTGCGCCCCGCTCCGCCCTCCGTCGACGAGCACATTGTCATCTTTAGTGACGACCGGCAGGTAATCCCGTGCGCCGATTGCGAAGCGACCGACGTCATCCCGCCCACCCTATTGGCGGAGGCAATGCTCCGCCTGTATGGACCGCAGACGACCCGCCAGGTCCTACCCAGCCGGGTGAGCAGTTTTACCTTTAGCGAGTTGGTCAACTATCTGACCGAACCGCCGCCCACCCTGCCAGCAGACGGAACGCCAGTGCCGGTCAATCCCGTAGAAACCGCCCTCCAGCAGGCAAACTGGGTCATTTTCGCCATGCTCGACGTCAGCCCCCAGTACGCCCAATCGAGCGCGGTGCGCCAGTTCCTGGCCGAGCGCGCCGACCTGCTGCGGGGCAAGAACGTGGTCGTTTTTGCCTTTGGCGCTCCCTATTACCTCGATACCACGGAAATTGCCAAGCTGCAAGCATATTTCGGCCTCTACAGCCACACGGAGCCGTTTGTAGAGACAGCCATTCGGGCCCTGTTCGACGAATTCCGCTTCACCGGGGCATCGCCGGTCAGCGTCCCTGGAACCAGCTACAACCTGCTCGTCCAGACCCAGCCCAACCCCGATCAAGTGATCCAGCTGTCCTACCACGTCGTCGGCGAGGAAACAGCGAGTCCGGAAACCCCCCAGCCCACCCCGCAGCCGATCGAGATCCTCCAGGGCGACACGCTACAATTGCAAACCAGCACCATCGTCGACCGCAATGGGAACCGGGTGCCCGACGGGACCCCGGTCGAGTTCATCTTTACCTATCCCCAACAAGGGCTGGAGCACACCGTCCAGGTGACGACCCGGCAAGGAATCGCCGAAACCACGATTAGCCTGGATCGCACGGGACAGTTGCAGGTATCGGTGCGGGCGGAGCCGGTCCCCCGGGCGGTGCGGTTGGAGATGGACATCCGCGAAGGGGAGCCAGCCGTCATCATTCCCATTACGCCAACGCCCAGCCCGACGGCGACGCCCGCGCCAACCAGTACGCCGGAGCCGACGCCCGAAGCGGCGACGCCCGTGCCGGCGGAAAAACCGGTCGACGACGAAACGGGCAGGCGCGGGCGGATCGGGGTTTGGGACCTCATCCAGGCCATCGCCGGGGGGACATTGATCGGCGCCGCGGCCTACGTCGGCCTCTGGCGCCGGCAGGGGAACCTGGTCGCGGCCCTGCGCGGCGCGCTGTGCTGTTTTGCCGCTGGACTCGTGGCCTACGTCGGCCTGGCCCTCAATTTTCCCGGTATCGGCTGGGTCCAACGACAGGTGGGACAGTGGACAGCCGGAGTCGTGGTGACCGCCGGGGCGATGATTGCCCTGGTCGTGGCCTGGCTGGCCGGCACCAGGAACAACTCGGGCTAGTCGCCTGGATGCCCGCCCAAGGCCAAGGAGAGAAGATCCGCCAGGCAGGCAGCCTGAGCAGTTACAATCACAGATCAGGTCACAAGAAAATCGTGAGCAGAGTGGCGAGCAGCAGCAGTCCGCCGACGAGGAAAAACAGGGCCCGGTTTGCCCGAAGGGCGTGCTGCCACTCGGAGTGGGGCGGGATGATGGTGGCAAAGGCGTTGGAGAGGGAGGTATCGCGGCACATCTGGCGCAGCTCCTCCACCGTTGCCGGCCGATCGTCGGGGTGCATCGCAATGGCCGCCAGGATTGCCCGCTCTGTGGACAAGGAGATATGCGGGTTCAAAACACGGGGCGAGATCAGGCTGCTGGGTTGGAGGAAGCGTTGTTTCGCGTCGGCGGGAGGCTGGCCGGTGAGCAGATGATACAAAGTGGCGCCCAAGGCATAGATGTCCGATCGCACGCCGGTATGTCCCGTATCGCCGCCGTACTGCTCCAGGGGGGTGTAAGCGATGGTCCCGCGCCCCTGCAGGACCGTGATCGTCCGCGCGTCGTCGGTTGCCAGCAATTTGACCAGCCCGAAATCGACCAGCTTGACCAGACCGCCGGGGCTTTCTTTGACGTTCGCCGGCTTGATGTCGCGGTGCAGAATTGGCGGGTCCTGGCTGTGCAGATAAGCCAGCGCGTCGCACAGCTGCTCGGCCCACTGCAAGACACGCGCTTCGCTCAGCGCCCGCCCATCGCGCCGTTCCTCTTCCAGCACCTGCCGCAGGTCCCGCCCGGCGACAAAATCCATCACCAGGTATTCTCGCTCGCCCGCAGTAAAATAGTCGGACACCTTGGGCAGGTTGGGATGATCGAGGCGGGCCAGCACGCTCGCCTCGCGATGGAACTGCCGTTGGGCCTGGGACAATGCCTCGGGGAGCAGATCGGGGTCGGGACGGATCTCTTTCAGCGCACAGACACGCCCCTCCAGGCGCAGGTCCGCAGCACGGTAAACCGCCCCCATCCCGCCCTGGCCCACACAAGAAAGAACCTCGTACCGTTCGCGCAGAACAGTACCGGGCCTGAGCAATTGGGTCACCGGTTTTTCTCTTCTCCTCCAGGGAACATGATAAACCAGTCTGAGATTCTGTCAAGGCAGTGACCAGGAAAAAATCAAGGGGGTTCTATGCAAAGACCGGATGCTGCAATGATAATTGCCTACGAAGGGGAGCTGGACGGGCAGCGGTGGCTGATTGAGGGCGAGAGCATGCTCATCGGCCGCGGATCGGATTGCGACATCACGCTGCCCAAACGACAGGTCTCGCGCCACCACGCGCGCATCGAACGCCGTTCGGATGGGTTCTTTGTTTTGCGGGATTTGGGGAGCAAGAACGGGACCTATGTCAATGGGGAGGAAGTGTCCGGCCCCCCGCGCATTCTGCAGGACGGAGACGAGATACAAATTGCCTTGTGCGTCAAGATGGGCTTTGTCGCCGCCGACGCGACGCTGCCGCTGGTGGTGGAAGGCCCCAACCGCGGGCTGCGGGTCGACCAGGCCAGCCATCGCACGTTTGTCGGCGGGCAGGAACTGTCCCCCCCCCTGTCGCCGGCCCAGTACCGGCTGCTGACGGCCCTCCTCGACGCCGAGGGCCAGGTTGTATCGCGGGAAGAGGTCGTCGCCGCGGTATGGGCGGAGGAAGAGTCAGAGGGAGTCTCGGAGCAGGCAATCGACGCCCTGGTGCGACGGTTGCGAGAACGGCTCGCCGCTCTGGATCCCGACTATCAATACATCGTGACCGTCAGGGGGCACGGATTCCGCCTGGAGAACCGGCGCTAGTACCAGGACGAGACTTTACACTCGTCGGGCCCTGCAATCAATTTCAGCCACAAATTCACATGAATTCGCGGCTGTTTTCTCACCTGCTACTACCGCCCCGCAATTTCGAGTTTACCGGCCTTTTGCCGCGAATCGACCATCGAGCGCACAATTTCGAGAATCGCCGCAACGTGCTGCGACAGCTCGACGCTCTGCTGCTCCTGCAGATGCACTTTGATCTGCTCCAACGCCTGCACCAGGGGAAGCTGGACCAGGGCGCGGTTTTCCTCCAAAATCCGCCGCGCTTCAGCCAGGTCTTGGGATTCGAGCAGCTGATTCAACAGCAGCAACTCGGGCGGCATCTGCTCGCGGGCCATGTCGCTGATCAGCCGCCAGATTTCCTCGAGCCGGGAGGCCAGTTCCTGGTTGTCGTTCTGCCGCGCCTGGTCAATCTCTGCCTCCAAGAGACCCAAAAAGATTTCGTCGATGTCGTCCAGCCGGCGACGGGCAAGGAGCGCCGGTTTTTCTGTGCTCAGCAGGTCATTGATCAGCGCTGCCCGTTTCTGAACCTCCTGGCGGATCTCTTGCGCCAGGTCGTCGCGGACTTGCAACACCTCTTTGCGCAGTTCCTCCAGCCGCTGGCGCTCTTTCGCGTCTTTTGTGGCCTCGATCCGCCGGGTAAACTGCTGGAAAAAGATATAGTCGATCATCGGTTGGGCGAGCCGGATCAAGATCTGCCGCGTCGCCGCGTCGTCGCTATCAACCAACAGCTCGACCAGTTTCTCCCGCGTGGGCTGCTCTTTCAAGGCGATGATGGCGTCCGACCGCGCCGCCAACTCACGGCCGAGGGTAGTCTCGGCTAAGAGATAACTTTGCGCCTGGATCATCTTTTGCAATAAATCCTGGTGCCCGATTGCTTCCACCTGGGCAATGTGGGCCTGGGTGATGCCAAAGAATTCCTCGTCGATCAAACCCCCACTCTCTTGGAGCAGCATCGCCCGTTCTTCGTCCGACCCGGCTTCCACCAGCTGCCGGAACAGGTTGACCTTGGCCTGTTGGGCTGCGATCATTTCTTCGGTGATTCCCTCGGCCTCCCGGACCTTTTTGAGCAGGCTCTCGTAGGTAAAAAAGATCTGGGGGTTGAGCAGGTAGCCCTTGCGCTGCTCTGGCGGCATCTGGTTGAGCAGCAGGCGCGACAGGGTGCCAATGATCTGCTGCTGCTCCAGGCTATCCCTTCCGGCCTCCATCGGGACATAGACCAGCGCCAATTCCTTTGACGCGTCGTGGTACAAAAAGGGCAGATTGACCGCCCCGGTCGAACCGCAGTGGGGGCAGCGAATCAGGTTGACCTGGTTGGACAACACCCTGATACTGGCCGATGGATCCAGGTCGACATCCAGTATCTGCTCCACTGGCGCGCTGAAACGCTGTCGACAACTAGGACAGGTTACTTGTGCAAGTGCTTGGGACATGATTGATCCTTTCTTGAAAAACTCGCTGGCTGCGCAGCAAAACAACTCAACGATAGGGGAGCGAGAAGGAAAAGGTCGAACCGGCTCCCGGCTCGCTTTCCACCCACATGCTCCCGTGATGGGCCTGAACAATGGCCCGGGCCAGAAACAGCCCGAGTCCAGCACCGCCTGTTGCGCGGCTTGAACTGTCGTCAACCCGGTAGAAGGCGTCGAAAATCCGTCCCTGCTCCGTAGCAGGAATCCCAATCCCCTCGTCGCGCACCGAAACCGTCACGCCACCCCGCCGGACATGGCCCCGGATATCAATCCGCCCTCCCCGCGGCGAGTACTTGATCGCGTTGGAGACAAGATTATCGAGCACCTGCTCCAACCGCATTGCGTCTCCTTTCACGGGAGGAAAGTTGTCCGGGAAATGAACCGTGATCTGGTGACGGTCTGTCTGGACCTGAAAGCGCTGGGCAACGCGGCGGGCAATTGCATCGAGCGCCTCCTCCTCCATCGATAACGGCAGGGCGCCGGCCTGCAGACGGGAGACGTCGAGTAAATCGGTAATCAGGCGGTCCAACCGCCTGGCTTCGCCCTGGATCGTATCCGTAATCTCTTGCACCATCTCTGGCTTCCAGTGGGCATTGGGGCGCGCCAGCGTCTCGGCATAGCCCAAGATGGTCGCCACCGGCGTTTTGAGTTCGTGGGAGACGATCGAGACAAAGGTTGATTTGAGGCGGTCCGCCTCGCGGAAACGGGTGATATCGCGGACACTGGCGATAATGTTGACCAGCCGCCCTTCGCGGTCCAGCAGCGGCGCGTAGGTAATGCCTGCGCTGACCGCGCCGCCCCTGCGCCGTTCCAAATCCCCCTCCACGTACAGCGGGGATTGAGCGCCCTGCTCCTGGGACAATGGCCATCCCCCCGCCAGCGCATGTTCCAGGTCCATCTCGGTGTGCAGACGGGCCCAGACAATGACCTCGTCGTGGTGGCGACCACTGGCGTCTGCGGCGGGCCAGCCGGTCATTTCCGCCAGGGCGCGGTTGAAAACGGTGATGCGCTGGCCGGTGTCGAGGATCATGACCCCGTCGGCACTATACTCGAGGATTGCGTCGAGGCGCCGTTTTTCCTGGAACAGGCGCTGGTAAAGCTGGGCGTTGTGCACGGCGATCGCCGCCTGGTCGGCAAAACTGCCCAGGATCTGGCGGTCGTTGGCCGTAAACCCGCCGCCGTAGGCGCGAAAAACATAGAGCACGCCGATCAAATCCCGCCCCATCGACATGGGCAGAGCGACAACCTGGCGCAGCGGCAGCCCTGTTTCCAGAACCACCTGCTGCAGCTTGTTTGCCAGTTCAGGAATGTAAAAGTTCGTGTGGTTCGATTGTTCCGGGATTCCCTCCAAGAGGGCGGAAAAATAGCCCATCAGCCGGAGGGGCAGGCCGTGTGCCGCGCGAACGGCAAATCCGCCGCCCGGCTGGCGCAGGGCAATCAGCGCGGACTGCCCGGCCAACATCTCTGTTGCCGCGTCAAGCACCTTTTCCAGCACCGCGTCGAGGTCGAGCTGTGCCGTCAAGGCGCGGCTGATCTCGAGCAGGTACTCCCGCTGGCGAACCCAATGACTGGTTAGCAATGCCAACTTCCTGTGATTGAAAACCCGGCGCGAAACCGGTAACTCGCCAGAGACGTCGCCCGAGTACGAGCAGTTATCCGGGCAGGTATCCGCTCAGCCAGTCGCTCCCAAGTGCTCTCCCAAGGCCGCGGAGGGGAGTTTGGGAGAGCAGCCAGGCGACTAGCCTGAGTAGACCCGGGCAGTATTATAACACAGCCGTCCACTTCATGGAAGGATATACCCGGCCGGGGATGGAAGAGTCGTGGATGTCGCACTCTTGGCAATCGCCACGCACGGGGAGTTGTTGCGCCTGAAATTGTATGTATAATACTGGCAAGTCATGCTCGAGGAGCAAACACGATGAACCGAAAACAATTGTTCAGCCTGTTACTGCTGGGGGCGCTGCTTGCCAGCCCCGTTCTCGCCTGCCGCTGGCCCTTTCAACCAGAACCTACCCCCTCGCAGATCGTCACGCCCGCCCCCCTCCCGCCGATCCAGCCCTTGCTGCTGCAACGTTCCCCTGGCCGCGGCGAAGAGGCCCCCCTCGACGCTCCCCTCACCTTTACCTTCGACCAGCCGATGGACCCCGCCTCGGTCGAACGCGCCTTCTCCATCGACCCCGCCGTCGACGGGCGCTTTGCCTGGCCCGATCCCGTCACGATGGTCTTTACCCCCGCCGACGGCTGGGAGCGGGCGACCCGCTACCAGGTCAAGCTCGAACCCTCCGCCGCGTCGGCCGAGGGACTGCCGCTGCGCGAGGAGACCAGTTTCACCTTTGCCACCGTGGGCTACCTGGAGGTGACCCAGGTCATCCCGGCGGACGGCACGGAAGAGATCGCGCCAGACAGCACGGTGACGGTCATGTTCAACCGCCCCGTCGTGCCGCTGCAGTTGGCCAGCATGCCGGTGGAAGAATTGCCCGCGCCGCTGGAATTCGACCCGCCGATGGACGGAAGCGGCGAGTGGCTCAATACCTCCATCTATATGTTCCGGCCCAGCGCCGGTTTCACCCCCGGCGTGACCTACCACGCCACCGTCCTTGCCGGCCTGGCCGACACCACCGGCGGCGTGTTGCAGGAGGACGTCCAGTGGTCCTTCACCATCCAACCCCCCTGCGTCCTCTGGACCCAGCCGGGCAACATGGACGAGATGGTCCCCCTCAACCAGCCCATCACCGTCACCTTCAGCCAGCCCATGGAGCCTGCCGCGGTCGAGTCCGCCTTCTCCCTCACTGACGATGACGGGGTGGCCGTACAGGGACGCTTTCGCTGGAGCGAAGACAACTCGGTCGTGACCTTTACGCCCAACCAGCGGGGGGGGCAACCCGCCCTGCAGTTGAACACGCTCTACACCGCCCGCATCGACCGCTCCGCCCGCGCCGCTACCGGTAACGCCACGTTGGAAGATAGCCTTTCGTGGTCCTTCCTCACCGTGCCCTACCCCCGCATCGTGGCAACCGTTCCTGGCGACGGGGCCACCGTCGCCCCCAACGTCCCCCTCGAGATCTATTTCTCCGCCCCGATGGACACCGCGACGCTGATGCGCCGCATCACCATCCTGCCCGAGCCGACCTACGTCTATACCTACTGGAGCTCCTACGACAACCATTTCGTCGTCTCCTGGGACATTCAACCCTCGACCGGTTACGAGGTCCGCCTGGCAGGCGGCATGGCCGACCCCTATGGCAATGCCATCGAAGCAGGACGGACGATCCGCTTTACCACCGAGCCGCTGGAACCGCTGGCCTATCTCGCGACGCCGGGCAACGTGGGCACCTACAACGGCTACACCGCCACCCAGGTCTATGTCTACCACCGCAACGTCAGCCAGGTCAACCTGGCCCTCTACCGGCTGACCTGGAGCGAGTTTACCCAGCTGACCGGCCCCAGGCGCTGGGAATACTGGGACGACTTTGCGCCGCGCAGCCAGTCCGAGATCATCCGCGACTGGAGCATCGCCGTCGAAGCGCCGCTCAACGAGGGCGCCTACCTGCGCGTGCAACTGGCCGAGGACGGCGGGCCGCTGCCGCCGGGTATCTACTTTCTCGAAGCCTCCGCCCCCGAGGTCCGCGCGCAGGAATGGTGGGAGCCCTCCCGCCATGTCCTCGTCGTCTCCCGCGTCCACCTGACCCTCAAGTTTGCCCAACGCGAGGCGCTGGTCTGGGCTACCGACCTGGCGACGGGCAAACCGGTCCCGGGCCTCGACTTGAAACTGCTCTCCCCCCACGGCGAGGTCCTGGCCCAGGGAACGAGCGACAGCGACGGCGTCCTGCGCGTCGCGTTCGAGGCGCAGGAAAACGTCTGGGACCCCTACACCGTGGTCGCCGGATCGCCGGGCGCAGAGCAGTTCGCCGTGACGACCAGCGATTGGTACGAGGGAATCGGGCCGTGGGATTTCGGCTTTTCCACCGCCCTGACCGCCCGGCCCTACCGCTTTTACCTCTACACCGACCGGCCCATCTACCGCCCCGGCCAGCCGGTCTATTTCCGCGGCCTGGTGCGCGCCGAGGATGACGCCCGCTACCAGCTTCTCGACGGGATCGGCGACGTCGCCGTCCGTGCCTACGACGACCAGGGACAAGAGATCTATAGCGCCACCCTGCCCCTCTCCGATTTCGGCACCTTTAACGGCGAGCTGACCCTGGGCGACGAGGCGACCCTCGGCTACTATTACGTCGAGGCCCGCATCGCAGACCAGAGTGACGGCGTCGGCTTCCAGGTCGCCGAATACCGCCGGCCCGAGTTCGAGGTCGCGGTCGAGACCGACCAGGCGCAGGTGTTGGCCGGGGAGACGGTCAACGTTGCCATCCAGGCAACCTACTTTTTCGGCGGCCCCGTCGCCGATGCCGCGGTCCGCTGGACCCTGCTGCAGCAGGATTACGCTTTCCAGCCCGACGTACCCGGCTGGTGGGATTGGAGCGACACCAGCCGCTGGGACTGGTGG
The DNA here is from genome assembly GCA_016931695.1 of Anaerolineae bacterium. Taxonomy (GTDB): domain Bacteria; phylum Chloroflexota; class Anaerolineae; order B4-G1; family DUEL01; genus JAFGEI01. The sequence continues at coordinate 23,998 of JAFGEI010000131.1, forward strand.
GAAACGCAGCAGGTGCCCGGCTGGGGCCGCATCGTCGCCGACGGCGAAGGCGCCACCGACGCTGAGGGGCGCTTTCTCTTCTCGGTCCCGGCCGAAATCGCCGAAGAGATTTTCAGCCAGCAACTGACCATCGAGGCCACCGTCACCGACGTCAACGACCAGTCGGTCAGCAACCGCGCGACCGTCATCGCCCACAAGGGACTGTACTACATCGGCCTGCGCCCCACCCGCTACGTCGGCCAGGTCGGCCAGGAACAAGAGATCGAGGTGCGCACCGTCGATTGGGCCGGCGATGGCGTCGGCGAGGCCTCGCTCTCGATCACCTTTAACCGGCGGCAGTGGCTCAACGTCCAGGAAGAGGACGAGTACGGCAACCTCTACTGGACCTGGACCCCTTCCGACACTGTCGTCTACAGCCAGACGGTGGCGACCGACCGGGATGGGCAGGCGCTGGCGGCGTTCGTGCCGCCGGAGGGGGGCAGTTACATCGTCCGCGCCGAGGGGGTCGACGAAGCCGGCAACGTCGTCGTCTCCGCCACCTGGCTGTGGGTCTCGGGCTATGAATACGTGAGCTGGCGGCAGGAGAACAACGACCGCATCCAGCTGATCGCCGACCAGCGCCAGTACCAGCCCGGCGATACCGCCCGCATCCTCGTCCCCTCGCCCTTCCAGGGTGAAGTAAACGCCCTCTTTACCGTCGAGCGGGGACGGGTGATCGACCACTGGGTACAGACCCTGTCCGGCAATGCCGAGACGATTGAACTGCCGATCACGGCCGATTACGCGCCCAACGTCTTTGTCTCGGTGGTGCTGATGAAAGGTGTCGACGAGACCAATCCCGTCCCCGCCTACCGCGTCGGCTACGTCTCCTTCGACGTCTCGACCGTCGAACAGGAGCTGACCATCACCGTAACGCCCGACCGGGACATGGCAGCGGGCGACCACTATGCCCCACAGGAAAGTGTGAGCGCCGAGATCCAGGTCACCGACAGCGCCGGGCGCCCGGTGGAGGCGGAGGTGGGCCTGGCCGTGGTCGACCAATCGGTGCTCTCCCTCGCCGCGCCCAACGCCCCGGCCATCGCCGCCGCCCTGTACGGCGAGCGGGGGCTGGGCATCCGCACCGCCGCCGGCCTCTCCATCTCGGTCGACCGCCTGACGCTGCAGCTGGCATCAGAGGCCAAAGGCGGCGGTGGCGGCGGCGACATGCGCCTCGGCGCCGAGTCGATCCGCCAGGATTTTCCCGATACGGCTTTCTGGGAGCCCAGCATCCGCACCGATAGCGCTGGGCGGGCCACCGTCGAGTTCCGCCTGCCCGACCAGCTCACCACCTGGCACATCGACGCGCGCGCCGTGACCCAGGACACGCTGGTCGGCCAGACCGAGCTCAACATCCTCTCTACCAAGGACCTGCTGGTGCGGCCGGTGACGCCGCGCTTCTTTGTCGCCGGCGACCGGGCCGACCTGGCGGCGGTGGTGCACAACAACACCAGCCAGGAGCTGGCGGTCGAGGTCTGGCTGGAGGCCGGCGGCGTGACCCTGTTGGACGACGCCCGCCACACCGTAACCATCGCCGCCGGCGGTAAGGAGCGGGTCGAATGGCCGGTGGAGGTGCCCAGCAGCGCCCCTGCCGCCTGGGCCGACCTGACCTTTTACGCCCAGGGCGGCGGCTACTCGGACGCCGTCAAACCGCCAGCCGGCCTGCCGCCGGAGCAGCTCCTGCCCATCTACCACTACTCGGCCATGGAGACCGTCGGCACGTCGGGCCAGGTCGACGCCGCGGGCAGCGTGCTGGAGGGCATCGCCATGCCGCCCGGCGTCGACACGACCCAGGGCGAACTGACGGTGCGCATCGAGCCGTCGCTGGCGGCGGGGATGACCGGCGGCCTCGACTACCTGGAGCACTATCCCTACGAATGCACCGAGCAGGTCGTCTCCCGCTTCCTGCCCAACGTGCTCACCTTCCGCGCCCTGACCCAGCTGGGGCTGGAGGATCCGGAACTGGAGACAAACCTGCGCGCGCAGGTCGCCATCGCACTGCAGCGGCTCTATGCCCGCCAGCATTACGACGGCGGCTGGGGCTGGTGGGTGAACGACGAATCGAACACCCTCACCACCGCCTACGTCGTCTTTGGCCTGACCGAGGCCCGCGAGGCTGGCTTTGCCGTGAGCAGCTCGGTGATCGAACGGGGCATCGGCTTTTTGCAGAACCGGCTCGAACCAGCCGACGAGCTGGAGGATACCTGGCAGGCTGACCGGCAGGCCTTTGTCCTCTACGTGCTGGCCGAAGCGAATGTGGTGCAGGAGAGCGACCTGGCCTCCCTCTACGAGACGCGAGGACGCTTGAGCCACCACGGGCGGGCCTACCTGGCCCTGGCCTTTGGCCAGCTCAAGGGCGGCGACGCGCGTATCACCACCCTCCTGTCCGACCTGAACAACGCCGCCATCGTCAGCGCCAGCGGCGCCCACTGGCAGGAAACGGAGACAGGGCACTGGAACTGGAACACCGACGTCCGCACCACCGCCCTGGCCCTCGACGTCCTGGCCCGCCTCGACCCCGACAACGATCTGGCCCCCCAGGCGGTGCGCTGGCTGATGCACGCCCGCACCGCCGATCACTGGGAGACGACGCAAGAGACCGCCTGGTCCCTCATCGCCCTGACCGACTGGATGGTCGCCACGGGCGAACTGGAGGGCAGCTACGACTGGGCCGTCCGCATCAACGGCAAGGAAGTGAACGCGGGGCAGGTCACGCCGGAGACGGTGCGCGAGGTGAGCGAGCTGCAAGTTGCCGTCGCCGAGCTGCTGCTGGGGGAGACGAACCGGCTCGAGATCGCCCGCGGCGACGGGCCGGGCCGCCTCTACTACACCGCCCACCTGGAGGCCTACCTGCCGGTGGAAGATGTGCGGGCGCTGAACCGGGGCATCGTCGTCGGCCGGGTCTATGAGCGGAGCGACTGCGAAGAAGCGTGCGAGCCGCTCGCCAGCGCCCAGGTGGGCGAAACGGTGCGGGTGCGGCTGACGGTCGTCGCCCCCTACGACCTGCACTATGTCGTGATCGAGGACCCCTTCCCGGCCGGCGCGGAGCCGGTCGACACCAGCCTGCAGACGACCAGCGTCGTCGGCGAGCCGCCCGAGATGCGCCGCACCGACGTCGGCGCGCCGTGGTACTGGCGCTACTGGGGCTGGGGCTGGTGGTGGTTCTCCAACACCGACCTGCGGGACGAAAAGCTGGTCCTCTTTGCCACTTATCTGCCGGCGGGCACCTACGAGTACACCTACCTGCTGCAGATGGGCCTGGAGGGCGAGTACCGCGTCATCCCCACCACCGCCTACGAGATGTACTTTCCCGAGGTGATGGGCCGGGGCGATGGGATGATATTCACCATCGAGAGACCCGAATAGGTATCAACTCGACAATGGCACATTTCAACATTGGATGCTCTACCGCAGTGGGAGAAGGGGAAAAGGGGGGTTTCGCAGGCGGCTTCGCCGCC
>JAFGEI010000132.1 GCA_016931695.1 Anaerolineae bacterium
CGGCGAAAGCCCTATTGCCCAGGTGTTTGCCTATGGCGAGCGGTACGGCGGCCAGCTCAAGCGGGTGCTCGACGGCTGCCAGGAGATCCGCGCCGCACGGGGGCCGCAACGGGTGGTGCTGATCAGCCGGCAAGCACAGCGGATCGCCGAGCTGCTGAACGAGCGGCAGATCACGGCCACGCCGGTCGAGGATGTGACCGAACCGGCGCCGCCCTGCAGCCTGACGCTGGTGCAGGGGACGCTGGCCGAGGGGTGGACGCTGCTGGCCGAGGGCAACCCGGGCGACCAGGGGCCGGCGGGGGGCGATGGGGCCATCGTCCACCTGCTGACCGATGCGGAGGTGTTTGGCTGGGCGCGGCCCGCTCCGAGGCGCGCCAGCCGGCCGGCGCCGGTGACGCCCGAGGCGTTCTTTGCCGACGTGCAGCCGGGGAGTTACGTGGTCCATGTCGAGCACGGGATCGGCATGTTCCAGGGCCTGGTCAAGCTGAGCCTGTCGGGCGGCGAGCGGGAATACTTGATGGTCGAATATGCCGCCGGCGACAAGCTGTATGTGCCGGTCTACCAGGCCGATCGGTTGAGCCGGTACGTAGGCACCGGCGAAGCGATACCCCACGTCAACCGACTGGGCACCGCCGAATGGGAACAGGTGAAAGCCAAGGCCAAGAAGGCGGTGGAAGAGATCGCCGACGACCTGCTGGAGCTGTACGCCGCCCGCGAGGTGACCGACGGCTATGCTTTCAGCGGCGATACGTCGTGGCAGGCCGAGCTGGAGGCGTCGTTCCCCTACATGGAGACGGAAGCCCAGCTCCGCGCCGTAGACGAGGTCAAGACCGACATGGAGCAGTCGCGGCCAATGGACCGGCTAGTGGTCGGCGACGTGGGCTATGGCAAGACGGAGGTGGCACTGCGCGCCGCCTTCAAGGCAGTCATGGACGGCAAGCAGGTGGCGATCCTGGTGCCGACAACGGTCCTGGCCCAGCAGCACTGTCAGACCTTTGCCGAACGGCTGAAGCCATTTCCAGTGGCGGTGGCGATGCTGTCCCGCTTTCTGTCGGCCAAGGAGCAGGAGCGGGTGGTCGAGGGGTTGGTCAAGGGGGGGGTGGACATTGTCATCGGCACCCACCGCCTGCTGTCGGAGGATGTCAGGTTCAAAGACCTGGGGTTGTTGATCATCGACGAGGAGCAGCGATTTGGCGTGGTACACAAAGAGAGGCTCAAGGAGATGCGCCAGGAGGTGGACGTGCTGACGCTGACGGCCACGCCGATCCCGCGCACGCTGCACATGTCGCTGACCGGCGTGCGGGACATGAGCACGATCGACACGCCGCCCGAGGAGCGGCTGCCGGTGCGCACCCACGTCGGCGAGTATGACGAGGTGCTGATCCGCCAAGCGATCCTGCGCGAGCTGGACCGGGGCGGGCAGGTCTTTTTCGTGCACAATCGGGTTATGTCGATTTACGCCGTGGCCCAGCAGGTGCGCAAGCTGGTGCCCGAGGCGCGGATCGCGGTGGCGCACGGGCAGATGGCCGAGCGGGAGCTGGAGAAGGTGATGCTCGAGTTCGCTGCGGGCAACGTCGACGTGCTGGTGTGCACCAGCATCATCGAGAGCGGCCTCGACATCCCCAATGCCAACACGCTGATCGTCCACCATGCCGAGCGGTTTGGGCTGGCGCAGCTCTACCAGCTCAAAGGCCGGGTGGGACGCGGGGCACGGCGGGCGTATGCCTATCTGCTGCACTCCAAGTACACCGGCCTGGGGGACACAGCCCGCCAACGGCTGGGGACGATCGGCGAGGCCACCGAGCTGGGCGCCGGATTCCGGATCGCGATGCGCGACCTGGAGATCCGGGGGGCGGGCGAGCTGTTGGGACGGCGGCAACACGGGCACATCGCCGCCGTCGGCTTTGACCTGTACACCCGGCTGCTGGCGCAGGCGGTGCACGAGGCCAAGATACGGAGCAAAAGCGCGACAGGCCACGCCCTCGACCGCTGGCCCGCTGGCGCGAGCCAGGACGGGCAGGCTGAGGAGGAGGAAACGGCGGCCTATCTCCAGCCGCTGGAGCCGTCGGTGCAGATCAACCTGCCGCTCGACGCCCATCTGCCCGAGAGCTATGTGCCGGACGAGGGTCTCCGCCTGCAGCTCTACCGCAGGCTGGCCGGGCTGACGGCCCAAAAAGGGATCGACGAAATGAGGGCCGAGCTGGAGGACCGGTTTGGGCCGCTGCCGGCTGAGGCGGAGAACCTCTTTTACCAACTGCGGCTGAAGGTGGACGCGATGGCGGCGGGAGCCAAGGCGATCACCATCGAAGAGGGTCAGATCGCGATCCGCGCCAACAGCCTGGAAAACCTGGACCGCGACCGACTGCAACGGCGGATGGGAGACCGGGCTCGGGTGACGCGGCGGGCGGTGTGGCTGCCGCTCGATGAAGACAAGGGGAACGGCCGCTGGCGCGTCACGCTGGCCGCTGTGCTGCAGGCGATGGTGGAAGGGTTGGAGGTAGAGAGCTGAGGCGAAAAGCCTTGAAGGGAGGACCTACCATGATCGATTTCAGGCGCGCCTGCGCGCTTGCAGCAATCGCCATGCTCCTCGGCGGTCTGGGGGTAGTCTCTTCCAGCCAGGCCCAGCGGCCCAGCGTTCCATCTCAGGTTCCGGCCGAGCCAGCGGTGGTCCGCCTATACGTCAAGGACCGGGCTGAGCTGGATCAGGTGGCCTGGGCGCTGGACGTCTGGGAGGTGCACTATGACAAGGGGTATGCCGTGGTCGCCGTCGATCCGGAGAAGTACCAGTGGCTGTCGAGCCTGGGCTACCGGCTGGAGATCGACGCGGACAAGACTGCGCTGCTGGGGATCGAGACTCCGCTCGATTCCCGCTTTTACTATTTTGACGACGACTATGCCAATCCGCTGGGCCGCTACGTGGTCGATTTTCTCCAGGACACGAACCTGGCCTACCCCAACCTGGTGGAGCTGATCGACATCGGAGACGCGTGGCAGGCGTCACACGGCGGCCATCCGCGCGATATTTGGGTGCTGCGGATCACCAACGAGGACCCGGCCTATGGCGATGTCGCCGACAAGCCGGTCTTTTTCCTATTTGGCACGATCCATGCCCGCGAGGTGTCGATCCCGGAGCTGGCCATCCGCTACATCAGGTACCTGACCTCCGGCTGGGACGGCGAGGGCGGCTACAACGTCGACCCGGATGTGACCTGGCTGGTAAACCACAACGTGGTCTATGTCCTGGTTATGCAGAACCCCGACGGCCACGTCGCCAACGAGGCCGACACCGGCGCCTACCGGCGCAAGAATATGAACAATACCCAGTGCCCGACGGGGAAGTTTGGCGTCGACTTGAACCGCAACCACAGTTTTCTGTGGGACTGCTGCGGCGGTTCGAGCGGCGACCCGTGCGACGAGACCTATCACGGCATCGCCAAGAGCTCAGAGCCGGAGACGCAGGCGTTCCAGAGCTACTTTGCCACGGTCATGCCC
>JAFGEI010000133.1 GCA_016931695.1 Anaerolineae bacterium
AGCCGGTGATTTGCATCTGCTCTCAGCCGGGCTAGTCGGGTCAAGTCCTTCAGCGCCGCGCCGGCGACGACCTCGCACACCCCCGAGCCGCCGGGGGTGATTGGACGGCTGAAAACCTATCATAACTCCTCGGGCGTTTGATCCTCGACCACTCGCTTCCTGCGGCCAATTGGGGTAAAATGAACCCCAGGAATTGATAGGAGGTGAACCCGATGGAAATGCAGAGCGCCTGAGAAGACCCTTTCGCGGCCTACGTGAGTCACTTTCACTCGTTGATGAGCGACCGGCGGACCCGGCGAACCTTCGCCGAGATCCTGCGCGGGATCATTGCCAGGGGGAGCCTGGTCTGCCAGAAGATCGCCGCGGCCTCGCCGGTGTTGGCGGCGGTAGAGCACGGCGCCCAGCGGGTGATCCGCTTGGTCAAGGGCGAGAGCACGGACCGCTCGACGCTCAGCGTCGGCAATCTGACGGAGCGGTTGCGCGAGCGTGGCGTAGCCCAGTTGGGCGAGGCCGATACGGATGATTTGTGGCTGATCCTGGACCTGTCGGAGCTGCGGAAGCCGCAGGCCCAAGAGATGTCCGCGCTGATGGAGGTCCGGGATCTGAACGGCAAGCTGGTCCCCGGCTACCGGACGTTGGAGGTGCTGGGGGTTACGACGAAGCGCCGGGGGATCCTGTATCAGCGGGTGTTCAGCAGCCACGAAGCGGGGTTTGAGAGCGAGCCCTTGGAGGTGCAAGCGGCCCTGCAGACCGTCAGCGAAGCGTTGGCCCCGCTCAAGGCGACCAAGACCGTCACTTGGATTATGGACAGCGGCTTGGACGATGTGGCGGTGTGGCGGACGATCTGGGAGCAAAAAGAAGACCTGGTGTGCCGGGTGTGCCACACCGAGCGGCTGGTCGAGTACTTGGACCGTCCTGGAGAGTGGCAAGCGGGGAACATCGCCCAAGCCCAGGGCGACCTGCAGCTGATGGCGACGGCGCAGACGCGGATGAAGGTTTGTGCCGGGCGCCAGAAACAGCCGAAAATGCAGTCGGTCCAGGTCGAAATCCGGGCTTGTCCGCTGCGCTTGACGTATGAAACGAACGTGCGCCGGAAGGGCGTCGGGGAAACAGTGCGGCAGGAGTTGTGGCTGGTCGAAGTACGCCTGCCCGAGACGCGCTTGGATCCCTGGCTGCTCGTGACGGACTGGCCGGTGGAGGATGGCCAAGCGGCTCTGCGCATTTTTCGGATGTACCGACAAAGGTGGGCCGTGGAGGACGCCTTCCGTTTTACCAAAGAGTGCCTGGGCTGGGAAGAGGTGCGGCTGCTGGACCTGGAGGGCATCCGCACGCTGGTGGCCATGGCCTGGATCGCCGCCGGGTTCCTCTATGAGCTGGGCGTCACGCTGGAGTGGCCGGAGGTCCGCTTGCTGGCGCGCATGGGTGGATGGGTGCCGCACAAGAACCGCCCCCCGGGCAAGATCGCCATCACCCGCGGCCTGAGCCGGTTGATCGAATGGATGACGGCAGACGCCTTACTGAACCAGTACATTGCCGAACATGGGGGCCTGCCTCCACGCATCGCCGCCTTCATCGGACGCAAACTGTCTGGAGAACGATTATGATAGGTTTTTCAGCATGCTCCCCTTGAATTCCCCTGCCATGTCGGCTATAATGCGCAGAGGAGTATTGCATACCCGCAGTACAGCAAGAGCAAAGCAGCATGTGCGGAGTAAACGGTAAGAGAGCGGCGTCACTCGGCCAACAAACGGAGCGGGGCGAGTCCCTCCCCAATCAAGGAGAAGGCTGATGGCCCATGCCTCAAACAAACAGCGCGAACTACAGATGCAGCACGACCGCCTGGGTGCAAGGATCAAGAACCTGCGCGCTGCCTACACCAACGAGAGGGACCTCGCCATCCGCCTGCAGCTCAAGGAACAGCTCGAGCAGGCCGAGGCGGTGCAGCAGGAAGTTGCTCGGGCGCTCGTCGAAGAGAAAGGCCGGCCAGTGGCGGAGCTTCCCGGAGGTGATCTACCGGAGCCCCTCAGGCAGCGTGTGCCCAAATGGACGGTCTACTCGCTGCAAGTGATTGGGCTGATCGTCACCCTGTCCGAGTTCATGGGTGTCCTGATCAAGGGGTTCCGCTTCCTGGGCGCTTTTGCAGGCGAGCCGCTGGCCGTGTTTGGCGCCGTTGCGTTCCTGACGGTCCTGATCTGGTCGGGGTGCCTCTTTGTGCTCCTGAAGAAGCAACAGGGCAGAAGCGCGTGGCAGGAGCGCTCCTGGGCCTTCAGTCCTCGCCTGCGGACCTGGGCTCGCGTCCTGGTGGTCGCTAACGCGGCGGCCACATTGGGCCTGACCCTGGGCATCCTGCGCTACGACATCATCTACGCGCAGCCGCCTGCGCCGGGGCAGTTGGGCATCGTTGTGGCCCAGTTCGGCACGGGGGTCGAAATACGCGATTCCGTCGAGGGTGCCGAGCTGAGCGCTTTCGTGGCCCGCAACCTACGGCGGGAGATCGAACTGCTGCCGGGGTTGGCCGGCAACGTCACAGTGGTCTCTGGCCCGCTGATACGGAGTGTGGACGAGGCCAAAGCAGTAGCCGCCAAGAACGGTGCTACCCTGGTTATCTGGGGCTGGGTGTCCAGCGACAATACCTTTGTGCCTAACTTTACCTTTGTCGAGCCGGCCGGCGCAGAGATTGGACTGAAAGAGGTGCCGGCCTGGTATGAGGTCGAGATCAACGGCGGCGGGACACTCCAATTGAGCCAGACGGTGGCGCGGCGCACCTCCGGGTTGATCGAATACATCGTCGGCCTGATCTACCTGAACCAGGGCGACTATGAATGGGCGGCCGACCAATTCCGCCAGGCGATCGCGTTGACCGAGGAGGCACTCGACAGCCCGGCCACAGAACACGAACAGCACACCCTGGACCGCACCCTGGCGATCTACCACCTGGCCCTGGGGCGGACCTATGCGGCCCAGGAATATCCGGACGGAGCGCTGGTCGAGTACGAGACGGCCGCGGACTATGATGCTGGGTACGGGCCTATCTATATCGGCATCGGCAACATCGACTACAGCGCCCGGCGCTGCCAGGAGGCCCTGCCGTGGTACGCCCAGGCCGTCCGCCTTACCGCCGCGAACAGGCGCGCCAGTGCTTACTACAGCCGGGGCAATGCCTATTTCTGCTTGGGACAATACGAAGCGGCGGCCGCCGACTATCAGCAGGCCATCTCTATGGCGGAGGTCGACGACAAGCGCCTGGCACTGTACCATCACGTGCTGGGCGTGACCCTTTGCCAGCTGGGGCGCTTCGAAGAAGGGCTGGCCGAACTGGCGGTTGCCCAACAACTCGCCGAGACCGACAGCGACTTGCAGCAGGGCGTGCAGGCCGAGGTGGAGAACTGCCGGGCGCGGCAGACACGGGCGGCTGCAACGGTGACGCCGACCCCGTTCCCGACCCAATTCCCAACGGCCAAACCGACGCGTCCCTTACCGCCGACCACCCCGGCAGCAACGCTGTTCCCAACCTCCTGCCCAACGGCCCCGGCCCCGACACCGACAGCGCCACCGCCCACCACCGCGCCAACGCTGTTCCCGACAGCCCGTCCGCCATCAACAGTGCCGCCCACCACCGCGCCAACGCTGTTCCCGACAGCCCTTCCGGAACCGACAGCACCACCGCCGACTACGGCGCCAACGCTGTTCCCCACGGAGCCGCCAGCAACAAATCGGCTGCCGACGACAGCTGTGTCGCCGCCCACCACGGCGCCAACTCTGTTCCAACGGTCCCGGGCCTGACCCCAACAGCGCCGCCGCCCACCACACCGACGCTGCCATCTCTTCCGGGTCTCGCATACAAAGGAGGGTCCGATGTATCGCTACCGGCTCGTGTGTGTGAAGTCAGCACGGGGACGCACAGCCTGACCTGTGTTTTCCCCGTGCTGCTTCCCGAGCCGTGCGTGCCAGTTTCCCGGCACACGGCTCTCCCTCGGCTTTAACAGTTGGCTCGGCTTTCCTTTCCACCGTAGTCCGATGTACCTTGCGGTGGCATTGGCGGCATAAAGTGGTCAAGTTGTCCAGCGTGTCCGTTCCACCTTC
>JAFGEI010000134.1 GCA_016931695.1 Anaerolineae bacterium
CCGGCCGGAATGGCCCGGGCCGAGGCCAGGGGCCGTCGCGGCGACGACCTGCGTTTCCTGGTGGGAGGCGACTAGGGCCGCTGCCAGGGACGCAAAACAACAGGGGCGCGCGGCCGTGCGCCCCTGACAGGCAGTAGTACAAAACACGGGGGCGCGCGGCCGTGCGCCCTACCAGGGGAGGATTCAATTGGGGATCAAGCAGATGGCAGCAGCGGCTGGGCTGGCGTTCGCCGTAACGCTGGCCATCATTATCGGCAAGCAGATGACCACCGAGGCGATGGCGGTGGTCATCGGCGTGGTGTGCGGCGTGGCGGCAGGGATACCCACGTCGGTGCTGTTGTTGGTGGCGCTGTCGCGCCGGGACTCGCTCCGCGCCCGCGACGAGGCGGCGCGGCAGGCGCAGGCGAGCTATCCACCGGTGGTGGTCATTCAAGGACCGGCGCAGCAGCCGCAACTGCCGGCGGTGCAGGGCGGCTATTGGCCCGCGCCGAATGCCGCGCCCCTGGTCGGCCGCCAGTTCCACGTCGTCGGCGACGAGATGCTGGTGGACGACGACCGCTACTGATCAACCACGAGGCGGAGGGCGGCATCCGCTCCGCCCGCCTTGGGCCGGGGGTCGCCCCTACAACCTGTCCCCGGTGCGTTCTTGCCCTGCGGTTGACAACATGCTAGAATGGGCGGCGTTCAGCGCCGCCATTTGGTCGTTGGGCGCGGCCTGGGCAGGGGATCGAAGATGGCTAGAGGTGTTGAGCTGTTCCTGCGAACGATGATCGCCCGCGCCTATCCGCGGATAATTGGGGCTACCCGGGAGCGAAGCTGGCTCTTTTTTGAGACGGTCATGCCGCTGCTGTCGACGGCGGCCTATGTCTTTTTCTACCGGGCGATCAACGCCCCGAAGGAGTATATCGGGTTGGTGGTCGTCGGCGGGGCGATGACCGCGTACTGGCTGAATGTGCTGTGGTCGATGAGCTCGCAGCTCTATTGGGACAAGGACGCGGGCAACTTGGCGCTGTACATCGCCGCGCCAGGGTCGATGATGGCCATTCTGCTGGGTATGGCGGCCGGGGGCCTGATCATGACCACGACACGGGCGGCGATCATCATTCTCGGCGGCTGGCTGCTGTTCGGCGTCGAGTTTTCGCTGGCCTACTGGGCGCTGCTGATGCTGGCGTTTGCCATCACCATGGCCGCCCTGTACGGAATGGGGATGCTGTTTGCGTCGCTGTTCCTGCTCTTTGGCCGGGAGGCGTGGCACATTTCCAACCTGCTCCAGGAGCCGATCTACCTGCTCTCTGGCTTTTACTTCCCGGTCAGCCAACTGCCGCTGTGGATAACGGCCGCGGCCTCAATCGTCCCGCTGACGCTGGGGCTGGATGCCATGCGCCAGCTTCTGTTTCCGAGCAACCCGACCTTTGGCTTTTTGGGTGTGGACGTAGAGATCGCAGCGCTGTTGGCGCTGGCGGTTCTGTTCATCGGCGCCAGCAGGTTTGCCCTGGCGTATATGGAGCGGCTGGCGATGCGCGAGGGCCGGCTGACCGAGAGGAGGCGCTAGGTGAGCGAGGCTGCCCGCAGCTTTCGCGTGGCTACCTGGCTCGGCTGGCAGATCGAGTCGAACTGGGCCGATCCCTTTCTGTTCCTGGTCTATTCGATCGTCAAGCCGGTGACGTCGGTCATGATCCTGGTCGTGATGTACTGGGTCATCACCCGCACCGACACTAGCGGCGCCTATTTCGCTTATATGTACCTGGGCAATACGGCCTATATCTATGTCGGCAGCATCCTGGTGGGGGTCAGTTGGGCGATCATCGACGACCGGGAGCATTACCAGACGCTGAAATATATCTATATCTCGCCGATCTGGATCTACTTTTACCTGCTGGGGCGGGGGATGGCCCGGTTCCTGACCGGCACCCTGTCGGTGGCGATCACCATGGCCTTTGGGCTGCTGGCCTTAAAGCTGTCGATCCGGCTGGCAGAGGTGAACTGGCTCTATTTTGCCGCATCGATGATCCTGGGGCTGGCCAGCATGGCGGTGATGGGGCTGCTGCTGGGGGGAGCCACGCTGCAGATGGCCCGTCACTATTGGAGCGTCGGCGAGTCGGTGGCCGGGGCGCTTTACCTGGTGTGTGGGGCTATTTTCCCGCTGGACAGCCTACCGGGCTGGCTGCGACCCGTCGGCATGGCCCTGCCGCTGACCTACTGGCTGGAATCGCTGCGCCGGTCGCTGCTCGGCTCGGAGGCGAGCAAGGGGATCAGCCCGAGCCTGGCGCAGTTCAGCGACGGCCAACTGCTGCTCATCCTGCTGGTCTCGACGCTGATCATGGCGGCGGGATCTATATATTTCTTTCGTTGGTCTGAGCACCAGGCGCGGGAAAAGGGGCTGATCGACATGACAACACACTATTGATTTTGGATTCTGGATTCTGGGATTTGATCGAACGGCTGTTGTGTGCGATAATACAGCGCAAAGCGGTGGGGTGATTGGAGTTGTCGATTGTCGAATGAGCAGACGGCGCTGAGCGAGCGCGAGATGGAGATCCTGCGCCTGGTTGCCACGGGAGCGAGCAACCAGGAGATCGCGCGCAAGCTGGTCATCAGCGTCAACACCGTCAAGGTTCACCTGCGGAATATCTATGAAAAGCTGGACGTGATGTCCCGCACCGAGGCGACGATGGTCGCCGTGCGCCAGGGGTGGGTGCTGGTGCCAGGGCAGGAGGCGCCGGCAAAAGCCGAGGAAGAGACGCCGGCGGCGCCGGAGCTGCCCGCCCTGCCGGTTGTAGAGCGATGGCCCCGGCTGTCGGGGGTCAAGCGGGCCAGCTTTGCGGCGGCGCTGGTGGTGGCCCTTGCCATTTTCCTGTTCCCATCGATCGTTTCGGTCAAGTCGAACGGCTCGGGCAACGGCAATTCGCTGGAGCAGCCGTTTATCATCAACCCTTCTCGCCCATACACTACCCGCTGGTACGCGCGCGCCCAGATGCCGACTTTGCGCGCCCACCTGGCGGTGACTGCCTGGGGCGACCTGGTGTATGCCATCGGCGGGGTGGGCAACGAGGGGGTTACAGGCAAGGTGGAGGCCTATGACCCCAAGGCCGACGCATGGGCGTCGCGCCGCTCCAAGCCAACGCCGGTAGGGTTTGTGTCGGCAGGCGTGATCGAGGACCGGATCTATGTGGCCGGCGGCATCGGGACCGACAGCCAAGTCGAGCGCGTGCTGGAGGTATATGATCCGGCAGGGGATGCCTGGGAGCAGCGCGCGCCACTGCCTGAGGGCGTGGCCTCTTATGGCCTGGCGGTCCTGGAAGGCAAGCTGTATCTCTTTGGCGGGTGGAATGGGCGCGAGTATGTGGCGTCGGTCTATTGCTACGATCCCGACGCTGATCGCTGGGAGACGCTGCCGCCCATCGACCGGCCGCGGGGCTTTTTGGGCGCGGGGGTGGTGGGGGATCGCATCTACCTGGTGGGCGGTTATGATGGCGCCACAGAGTTTGACACATGCGATACGTACGATCCTGCCAGCGGCACCATAGTCCGGCGGTCGCGGATGGTCCAGCCGCGCGGAGGCCTGGCGGTAATCGTCGTCCGCGAATATCTGTACGCCATTGGCGGCACGTGGACCGGTTACCTGGCGTTCAACGAACGGTACGATCCTCGAACGGATACCTGGACTCGCATCGAGACGCCGATAGCCGGGCAATGGCGCGGGCTTGGGTTGGCCTTTTCCGCTCCTTACGTCTATGCCATCGGCGGTTCGAACGGATCCAACCTAAGCGTCAACGAGGCTTATCAGCCCCTGTTTGTGGTTCCGGTCACCCCCTAAGGGCGGTCAGCCTCGGCCAGCCGCTGGCCATACCACTGCCGGTAATAGTCCAGGTACGCGCCGCTCTTGAGCTTGCGCCACCACCATTCGTTGTCCACATACCAGCGCACCGTCTTTTCGATGGCCTGCTGAAAGCTGTGGCTGCTGCGCCAGCCCAAGGCCCGGACCTTGTCGACGCTCAAAGCATAACGCCGGTCGTGTCCGGGCCGGTCAGCGACGGAGCGGATGAGGCTGTATGGCTTGCCGAGCAGGTCGAGGATGGCGTGGGCCATGACGATGTTCTCTGTCTCGTGACCGGTGCCGACGTTGTAGACCTCGCCGGGCCGGCCATGGCGCATGACCAGGTCGATCGCCTCGCAGTGGTCGAGCACATATTGGTAATCGCGCACCTGGCGGCCGTCGCCGTAAAGGGGCAGGGGCTGGTCATCCAGGGCGTTGGTGATGAACAGCGGCACGACCTTTTCCGGGTACTGATAGGGGCCGATGTTGTTTGCCCCACGGGTGATGGTCACCGGCAGGCCAAAGCTGTTGTGATAGGCCAGGCACAGCAGGTCGCCCCCGGTCTTGGTGGCCGAGTATGGGCTGCGCGGCCGGACGGGATCGGTTTCGAGCGAGCGATAGCCGGGCGGGATCTCGCCGTATACTTCGTCGGTCGATACCTGGTGGTAGCGCTCGACGCCATGCTGCCTGGCCGCTTCGAGCAGAACGTAGGTGCCGTACACGTCGGTCTTGAGGAATGCATCGGGCTCCATCAAGGAACGGTCGACGTGGGTTTCGGCGGCCAAGTTGACGATGACGTCGATGCCGTGCGCCTGCATGGCGGCCCCCACGGCTGCCGCGTCGGCGATGTCGCCTTGGATGAAGGTGTAGCGGCCGGCGAAACGCTCGGCCACGTCCTGCAGATTATCGAGGTTGCCGCAGTAGGTCAGCTTGTCATAGACGACGATCTGGCAGTCGGCGTATGTGTGCAGGAGATGGCGGACGAAATTGGAGCCGATAAAGCCCGCGCCGCCCGTGACGAGGATTTTTCGCATTGGGTTTTCCCCTCCATTCGAGTCGATGAGATAAGGTAACATAGAATGTGATAAGAGTCAATAACCACAAAGGGCAGGAAGGAGACCAAGGTCGAGAGCCGGCGGCAGGATGATTGACGGAAACCGGCGATCATGGTAGAATAGCAGCTATGAACAACAGAGACCTGGCACGGCTATCGGGCGAGCGACTGGCACTGCTGTACCGGCTGTCGCAGACTTTGAACTCGTCGCTCGACCTGGACGAGGTGCTGAACCGGGTGATGGACGAGGTGATTGCCGCCACGCACGCCGAGCGGGGTTTTATCATGCTGCGCGCGGCCGACGAGCGGCTGATCTTTCGCGTGGCGCGGGGGATGGACCAGGCGACGATCGACAACTCCCAGTTCCAGATATCGCGCAGCGTGGTGGAACGGGTAGCGCGCGACGGGCAGCCGCTCTTGACCAGTAACGCTCAGAGCGACGAGTGGCTCAGTGAGCGAGCCAGCATCATCAGCTTGGGGCTGCTGTCGATCCTGTGCGTGCCGCTGCAATTGAAGAACACGATCCTGGGCGTCATTTACGTCGACAGCCGGCTGCAGGCGGGCATCTTTACGCCGGCTGACCTTGAGCTGCTTACCGCGATTGCCGCGAGCGCGGCGGTGGCGATCGAGAACGCCCGCCTGTACCAGGTTGCCGTCGAAAAGGGCCGGATGGAGCGCGAGCTACAGGTAGCCCGCGAGCTGCAGGCGAGCTTGCTGCCCAGCGAAACGCCACAGGTGGCGGGCTGGGAGTTTGCGGCACGCTGGCAGCCAGCACGGGAAGTAGCCGGCGACTATTACGATTTCATCCCGCTCGTGGGAGGGCAGATCGGCCTGGTGGTTGCCGACGTGAGCGACAAGGGCATGGCAGCGGCCTTGTTCATGGCCCTCACTCGGAACACCGTCCGCGCCAGTGTGGGCGACGCGCCGTCGCCCGCCGAAGGGATCGCTCACGCCAACCGGCTGATCTGCGCTGATTCGACCGGCGGGATGTTCGTCACGCTGTTCTATGCCCAGCTCGACACGGCAAGCGGCGATCTGGTGTACGTCAACGCCGGGCAAAATCCGCCGCTGCTGTACTGCGCCGGTTTCGACCAATTGGACCAACTGAGCCGCACGGGGATGGCTTTGGGGGTGTTGGCGGACACGCCGTTCGAGCAGCGCACTTTGCACCTGGAGCCCGGCGATTTTATGCTGCTGTACACCGACGGTGTGACCGACGCAACCGACACGCATGTACAAGCCTTTGGGCTGGAACGGCTGCGGGAGGCGATCCTGGCTCAGCGGCATGCACCCGCCCATGAGATGGTGGCCGCGCTGGAACGGGCGGTTGGCGATTTCACCGGTTCAGCCGCGCCGTTCGACGACGTAGCGATCGTGGTGATACGACGTCCGAGATGAGTGGAGAGTACTACGATGGAAGACAGAACTCTGGAGGCCAAGAAGTAGAGACCGGCCTCTCCAGCCGGATCTCATCGCGGACGGGAATGCCGGCAAAGCCGGCCAGCTCGCCGCCGTGGTGCTTGACGATGGCGCCGGGGAGCAGCTCGACGAAGTGGAAGCCGTGCCGTTGGTAGAACGCCAGCGCCAAGAGGTCGTCGTTTGAGGTAGCAACCAGGACGCGCGCCCGTCGCAGGCGCGCTGCTTCATCGACCACCGCCGCAATCAGCCTGCCGCCCCCATTTCGACCCTGGCAGGCGGGCAGCACGTTGAGCATGACCAGCACCACCGCGTTCCAGCCGGACTCGACGGCATAGGAGGCCAGCCCGACGGC
>JAFGEI010000135.1 GCA_016931695.1 Anaerolineae bacterium
AAAAGGTAGAAAATTCGTGAAATTCGTGTTAATTCGTGGCAGAAATTCCGAGATCATCTAGGGCTCCCCCAACTAATAAATGCGCCCTCTTCAACGTGGAATAAGTGGGAGTCCGCGCCCGCTGCGGACTCCCACCCAGGAGGTAGCGCGTGTCCGATCCTGAGGATGCGATGTTTGAAAGCAAGAACCGCAAGGAGCCGGGGATCATTCCCTGGACTATAAAAGTCAAAGAGCTTCCGTGGTGGCTGTTGATTCTTTTGTTGATCGGCGTGGCCCTCGTCTTTGCCATCGTCTCGATCCCCAATTACACCGATGCGTTTCTGTTTATCGTTCCTGGCCTGAAAATCACGGTTCTGGTCAGCGTTGCCGCTTTTGCCATCGCCCTGGTGGTGGGGCTGGTGGTGGGGCTGGGGCGGGTCTCGAAAAATCCCCTCGCCTATAACGTCTGTACCTTTTACGTTGAGGTCGTGCGCGGCATCCCCATGATCGTGATCATTATCTACGTTGCCTACGTCCTGGTTCCCCTTTTTGTCTCGGCGGTCAATGGCCTGGGGGCGCTGCTGGCGGGAATTCCTTTTCTGGCCGGCCTGGGCCAGGTGTTGAGCGCCTATCACGTCACGGACGTCAGCATGCTGGCGCGGGCGATTGCCGGCCTGGCCTTTGGGTTTGGGGCCTATGAGGCCGAGGTCTTTCGGGCCGGCATCCAGTCGATTGAGAAGGGCCAGATGGAGGCGGCCCGTTCGCTGGGGATGTCCTACTTCCAGGCCATGCGCTACGTGGTCCTGCCCCAGGCCGTCCGCGTCATTCTCCCTCCCCTGGGGAACGACTTTATCGCGATGTTAAAAGACTCGTCCCTGATCTCGGTGCTGGCCGTGCGGGACCTGACCCAGCTGGGGAAGCTGAATCGCTCGCGCACCTTTCGCACGTTCGAGACCTGGAATACAGTGACCTACCTGTATCTCACGATGACGCTTCTGGGCTCGATGGGAGTCAAGTGGCTGGAAAGGAGGTTCAGGAGCAGTGAGCGATAACATCATCGAGATCCGCAACGTCTACAAGAATTTCAAGCACGTCCAGGCGCTGGTCGACGTCAGCCTGGACGTGGCGCGGGGCGAGGTGCTGCTCATCTTTGGCCCTAGCGGCGGCGGCAAGTCGACCCTGCTGCGCACCATCAACCGCCTGGAGACGGTGGACCATGGAACGATCGTGGTAGATGGGATCGAGGTGACCAATCCGCACAGCGATATCGACAAGCTGCGTGAAGAGGTAGGGATGGTCTTTCAGTTGTTCAACCTCTTCCCGCACCTCACCGCGCTGCAGAACATTACCCTGGCCCAGGAAAAGGTCCGCAAGCGCTCGCGGAGCGAAGCGATCGAGGTTGGCCTCGACCTGCTCAAGCGGGTGGGGCTGCCGGAAAAGGCCGATTCGTTCCCCGGCCAGCTTTCGGGTGGGCAGAAGCAGCGCATTGCTATCGCCCGGGCGCTGGCGATGAATCCCAAGATTATGCTCTTTGACGAGCCGACCTCCGCCCTGGACCCGGAGATGATCAAAGAGGTGCTGGACGTGATGTTGGACCTGGCGCGGGAGGGGATGACGATGGTGGTCGTCTCACACGAGATGGGGTTTGCCCGGGCGGCGGCCGACCGGATGGTCCTGCTCGAAGCGGGCTCGGTGGTCGAAGAGGGGCCGCCGGAGCAGATCTTTATGGCTCCCCGGGAGGAGCGGACAAAAAAGTTCCTGGCTCACATCCTTTGATCGTCGATCGGGGCCGCCAGCGCGGCCTCGACAGCGAGCCGGATCGTCCCCAGGGCCATCGAGGCCTGGGGACGTTCTTTTGCGGCCATCAGCTTTGGTATCACCGTCCCCGCAGCCGGATGCGCACTTCCCGGCAGCGCGGGCATTCGACCCCTTCGTACTCGCTGCCGCAGGTGCGGCAGGTCCGGAGCAGCAGCGGGTGCTCGTCTTCCAGGGAGGCGACGATCAGGCAGACTTGCTTTCCGTCATACTGCTGCAATAGATTCGCCAGCGGGGTATCCCCAATCGTCCAGGCGCCCCCTGCCGCACGGCCAAGCCGCCCATTCGCGACGCCGGCATTCAGCTCGTAGGCTGTCGTCGCCATTTCCCGTATTGCCGCTTTTCGTGCTACAGACATCGCTCCTCCTGTTCTCTGGCCTAGGCTTGCCGCCGCACCTCAAAGCGGTCAAAATCGTGGGCAACAGTGACCTCGGAGTAGATTTCTTTGGTCTCTTCCAACACCTCCCAATCCCGATAGCGCCGCGAGATGTGGGTCAGTACCAATTTGCGCACGCCGGCCTCGCGGGCCAGGGTAGCGGCCTGGGACGCTGTCAGGTGGCCGAACTGGCGGGCCAGGTCGGCATCCCGTTCCAGGTAGGTCGATTCGATGACCAGCAGGTCGACCCCCCGCACGGCATCGACTAGGTTGTCGATGCGGGCGGTGTCGCCCACGATCGCCAGTGCCGAGCCCTGCCGCAGCGGGCCAAGCACCTGGTCGGGCTGGATCAGCCGCCCGTCGGGCAGGCGCACCGTCTCGCCGGCGACCAGCTGCCGGCGTTCCGGACCGGGGGGAACCCCCAATGCCTCCGCCTTGTCCACCAAAAATGGACGGCGCGATTTTTCGCGGAACAGGTAGCCGAAACAGCCCGGCCCGCGGTGGTGAACCGTAAAGGCGCTCACATCCAGCTCCCCGGCCTGCAGCACCGGGCCAGGCTGCACCTCGACAAAAGCCAGGTCCATCGGCGGGCGGGCGCCGCGCAGGACCACGCCATAGATCAGGTCTCGCACCCGTTCCAGCGCCCAGCGCCCGCCATAGATCTCGAGTTGTTCGATTGCCTCCCAGCGGGCAAAGGTCGAGACCAGCCCGCCCAGGCCCAGGATGTGATCCAGGTGCCCGTGAGTCAACAGGATGCGGTCGAGGCGGCGAAAGCCGAGGCCGCTGTGCAGAATCTGGCGCTGAGTGCCCTCCCCACAGTCGACCAAGAAGCGGTGGTCCTTGTACAGCACGACCTGGGCCGAGAGCCCGCGGTGGATGGAGGGCGCCGAGGCCGACGTTCCCAAGAAAACGAGTTCAATCATGAGTGCTCCTCGTGATGACGACAGTCCCCGGCTGTCCGAGTTCTCCCGTAACCCGGGCCTGGAGCGGCACAAAGGCCTGCACGACCGCCAGGTTGGTCAGCAGGTGGCGGCTGATGGCCGAGGTGACCAGGTGCGAGGTCCCTGTGGCCAGGGCCAGCGGCAGCACCAGCTGGTCGGCCAGGTAGGGGTCGAGGGGGGCGCCGCTGTGATGGTGGGCCAGGAACTCGTCGCAGGCCGCCGCGGCGACGTGTTCAGAGGCCAGTCCCTTGCGCCCGTAGGCGGAGAAACCGGCGATCCCTTGCTCGTACTCGGCCCAGACCGCGGTCGTCGCGCCAGGCCCGGCGCTGCGTACCCGCAGAGGTTGCAGGTCGACTGGCAGGCCCTGGGCCTGGAGCAAGTTGCGGGCCCGGTTGACCATCCGCTGCGGGATGTGTGACGGCAGGTTGGCCGCCACGCCGCGGACCACGACGCGCTGCAGCGGGCCGCGTTCGGCCAGTTGGAGCGGCTGCAGCGACGTCGTGCCGGCCTGGATGTCCACGCGGGCCTCTCCGCCGCCGGCGGGATAGAATCCCCACTTGACCAGCTCGATCTGGGCGCGGATGCCCATCCGTGCTGCGGCGGGCATGAAAACCCGCTCGATATAGTCGACCGAGGGGGCCCAGGGGACGTGGGTGCCGCCGCGCAGCGTCAGTTGGGACGGCGCACCAGCCAGCGCCAGGGGCAGCAGCACTGTCTGCAGGAGCAACCCAATCGCCCCGGCGCTTCCCTGCCCGGCGATCTCGGCGACGTCGAAGGTGTAGGAACCGGGCCGGGCCGGGCCGCCGGGGGCAAAGCGGATCGCCTGCTGTTCCAGCTCTGCTCCCTGTACCTCTGCATCGCAAATTGCCGCCGCCGCGACCACTGCGGCCAGGTGTTGAGGGCGCAATCCTGGTTGGGGCCGCCCGGCGCGAATGTTGTACACTTCCGTTGCCTGGCCGGTGAGCATGGAAAGCGTCAGCGCGCTGCGCAGCACCTGTCCCCCTCCTTCTCCGGCCGAGCCGTCGACTCGAATCATATCCCCTCGATTATACTCTATGGGGACTGGAGGGGCAAACAGTTGGCGAAAACCCTTTTCTGTGTTATTATCGTAGCTGCTTGGGAGGAGATCGATTGATGGAAGAATTGTCGAACCGTTTTTCAGTTTTACAGGAACAGCTCGCCGATTTTCGGAGGCGTCTTTGACCTGGAACTGAAAGAGCAGGAAATCGAGCGCCTGGAAAAGTGCGCGGCGGAACCGGATTTTTGGCAGGAGCCAGAGATGGCGCAGCAGGCGATGCAGCAGCTTGCTGCCTTGCGGGAAGAGATCGCGCCGTGGCTGGCCCTGGAACAACAGCTCGCGGATGCGGCAGAGCTGGCGGGGCTGGCGGACGAGGAGCTCGTTCCAGACCTGGAGGCGGAGGCGGAAAGGCTGGAACGGAAGCTGGCTCATCTCGAGTTCCGGCAGGTCTTTGCCGGCGCGCACGACCGGGGGGATGCTTTCCTGGCCATTCACGCCGGGGCGGGGGGGACCGACGCCCAGGATTTTGCCGAGATGCTGCTGCGGATGTACCTGCGGTGGACAGAGTCGCGGCGTTACCGGGCGACGATCCTCGACCGCTTGCTGGGCGACGAGGCGGGAATCAAGAGCGCGACTGTCGCCGTGGCCGGCCCTTATGCCTACGGCTACCTGCGGGCCGAGCGGGGGGTCCACCGCCTGGTTCGCCTTTCCCCTTTCGACGCTGCTCACCGCCGCCATACTTCCTTCGTGCTGGTCGAAGCGTGGCCCGATCTGCCCGAGGCCGAGATGGTGTCAATCGATCCCGGCGATCTGCGCATCGAAGTCTTCCGGGCCTCGAGCGCTGGCGGGCAGCACATGCAGAAGAACGAGACCGCGGTGCGCATCACTCACCTGCCGACGGATGTCGTCGTCTCTTGCCAGAATGAGCGTTCACAGGCCCAAAACCGGGAGGTGGCCATGCGCTTGCTCCGTGCCCGTTTGACGGAGATGGAAGAGAAAAAGCGCCAAAGAGAGCTGTCGGCACTGAAAGGCGAGCACGTCGATGCCGGGTGGGGGAACCAGATTCGTTCGTACGTCCTGCATCCCTACCAGATGGTCAAGGATCATCGCACCGACTATGAGACGGGAAACACCCAGGCTGTCCTCGACGGACAGCTGGACGGTTTTATGGAAGCGTACCTGCGCGAGACAGTCGGCGGATAGTTGTCCCACATCAATGTAAGGAGGGAATGTGATGTCCAAGAAAAAGAGTTCCATCAGCAGCGGCGGGGGCGGGGGCAAGCGACCGTCGAGCATCAAGCCCACGCGGCCCAGCTCCAAGCCCACGCGGCCCAGCCCCGGGCCGAGCCGGCCGGCGCCGCGCAGCCACGTCAGCGGGCAGACGCCCAAGCGGCCCGTCTCCAAGACACCGCGTCCGACCGCCAGGCCGCCGGCAGCGCCGCCGCCCAAGGCGCCGCGCCCGGTGCAAAAAGCGGTTCGCCCGCCAGTGAAACAGCCGCGCCCTGGCGCCCCCGGTCGGGCCACCCACATCTCCAGTTCCGTATCCGCCGCTGAACGGGCGCAGCAAAAACAGTTGCGCCGGCAGCAGCGGCGGAACTTGGGTGGCGTCGGCTTTGCGGCCGGCGTGGCGGCCGGCGCCGCAGCCGGCACCGCAGCCGGGGCCATGGTCGGCGAGGGCGGGGCCGAAAAGCTGAACGAATTGTCGGAACGGCTGGCGGCGCTGCAACAGGGTGCGGCGCTGGTCAGCGTGTACGAGGACCTGGAGGATACCGATTCGGCCCTCTACGCCCTGCCCGGCCAGGTGGCAGCTGTGCGCACCCAGGAATATGCCTTTGCAAACTACCTGGAGCACAAGGTCGAAACTCTGAGCGCGCAGTGGGCGGAGGTGAAAGAGCGGGTTGCGGCGGCGGTGGAACAGCGCAGCGCTGATCTGCAGGGGGACGTCAACGAGGCCGAGAGTGCGCTGCAGCGGGCCTACAGCGGCGGATCCGCCCAAATCGGCCGCGCTGAGAGCGCCATCCGGCAGTTGGAGAGCAAGGTCACTGCGGCCCAACAGGCAATCGAGGCCATGTTCGACACCATCGACGATAACGTGACCCAGGTGATGGGCCAGTTGGAACAGATCAACTGGACGCTGGAACAGGCGCGCGAGGCATCCTTCGACTTTTACGAAGGCGAGGACTTTGTCGCCGCCTGCCGCGCTCAACTGCTGGAGCAGGGGGATGAAGGGCCGGAGGGCATCCTCTACCTGACCGACGAGCGGTTGGCCTTTGAGCAAAAGGAAGAGGTCGCCACCAAAAAGTTTCTCTTTATCACCACCGAGAAAGAAACGCTGCACGAGTTTGTCTTTGCCGAGTTGGTCGGGCACGTAGAAGAGGTCAGGCCCAGCGAGGCTCGCGCCGGCCTGATGGGGCGCAAAGAGATCCTCGACGTTCTGTTTGCTCCGGATGCGACCATTTCCGACGTCAAGCTGCGGCTCATCCAGGCCGACAGCGACGAGTGGGCCCGCTTGATCAAAAAGGTCAAGAGCGGCGAGATCGAACGGGAGCGGGTGCGAGCGGAAGGGGAGGAAACGGCGCCGGTAGAAGAGCTCACGGTGCAGGTCGAAGAAATTCCCACCAAGTGCCCGAACTGCGGCGCGGCGTTTACTACCCCGATCGTGCGTGGAATGCGCGAGATTGTCTGCGGCTACTGCTCGACGGTCGTTCGCTTGTAATGGTTTCTTGTGACGAGGGGAAGAGAACGTAAAGTCATTGCGTTTTACGTTCTACTCTTCACAATCAACCTGCCATGGACCTGCTCACACAGATCAGAGATTTCATCCACCGCCACTCTTTGCTGGCTCCTGGTGATGTTGTGGTGGTCGGCGTCTCTGGCGGCCCGGACTCGCTGTGCTTGCTGCACCTGCTGCGGGAGCTGCAAGCGACGTATCGCTTGCAGCTTTACGTCGCGCACCTGCACCACGGCGTGCGCGGCAAGGAGGCGGACGACGACGCCGCTTTTGTCGCCGCGCTGGCGCAGCAGTGGCAGCTGCCCGTCACCGTCGAACGCCAGGATGTCCTCGCGGTCGCGCGGGAGCAGCAACTGGCCTTTGAGGAGGCCGCGCGGCGGGTCCGCTACGCCTTCCTGGGGCGCGTGGCGGGCCAGGTCGGGGCAACCCGGATCGCCGTGGGGCACAACGCCGACGATCAGGCGGAAACGGTGCTGATGCACTGGCTGCGCGGGGCGGGGCTGGCTGGGCTGCGGGGCATGCTCCCCGCCACGGCGCTTTCTTCTTATCGCCTGTTCCAGCCGCCTGCTGATTCGGATGCGGGCCCGCTGACCCTGATCCGGCCGCTCCTCGCGACCCCGCGCGCCGACGTCGAGCAGTATTGTGCCGCCCACGGCCTGCAGCCGCGTTTCGACCGCTCCAACCTCGACACCACGCTCTTTCGCAACCGCCTGCGCCACGAGCTGCTCCCGCTCCTGGAAACCTACAATCCCAACGTCCGCCAGCGGCTGTGCCACACCGCGGCCATCGTCGCCGCTGATTACGACCTGTTGGAGCGCCTGCGGGACGCGGCCTGGCGGGAAACGGTGCGCCAGGAGAGCGAGCAGGCGGTTATTTTCGATCGCGCCGCCTGGCTGGCGCAGCCGCTCTCCATCCAGCGGGCCCTGATCCGCGCGGCGGCCTACCGGCTGCGCCCCCAGCTGCGGGACGTCGGTTTCATCCACGTCGAGAATGGGCGGCGCGTGGCCGAGGAAGGAACGACCGGCGCCCAGTCGACGCTTCCGGACGGCCTGATGCTGCAGGTGGGATATGATTCCATCGTCGTTGCCGGCGAAGGACGTGTTCCCTCTTTTACCGGTCCTGTCCTGCCGCCGGGGAAAGAGCTGTTGGTCGCGCTGCCGGGCCAGCTGGCGCTGCCCAACCAACCGTGGGCGCTGGAAGCGTCCCTGCCCCGGCGCTGGTCGCTGGCAGAGATCGAAGCCAACCGGGATCGCTGGACGGCCTGGCTGGATGCTGACCGGTTGGCGGCGCCGCTGCTCCTGCGCTCCCGCCGCCGGGGGGAGCGGTTCCGTCCGCAGGGAATGGCCGGGCACGCTCCCAAGCTTTCCGATTGGATGACCAACGCCAAGATTCCCCGTGCCTGGCGGGATCGGCTGCCGCTGCTGGTTGCCGGGGGGGAAATCGCCTGGGTTTGCGGCTGGCGCGTCAGCGAGATGGCTGTCGTCGGCCCCGAAACGCGCCGGGCAGCCCGCTTCCGCTTGCGGATGGCGGGCCGCGAGGGAAATCCCTGAGCGGGGGTGGGGAAACTGCGCCAAAGTGCGCCCTGGGGGAAATGAACAGATGTTAAACCAGCACATGCGACGTGTCTTTTTCTGGGTGACTGTCGGGGTTGTCAGCGTGGTGGTCGTCGTCGGCATGGTCATCGTGCTGCGGCTGCTGATCCGGCCGCGGCTGGCGGAAGAGGCCCCACCGCTGACGATCTCTCCTGCCGAGGCAACCCTTTGCCAGCGGGAGAGCGTGACGTTCACGACGGGCCTGGCCGACGGCGATGTGGAATGGGCCGCCACAGGCGGCGGCGAGATCTCGGCCGATGGGCGCTACGTCGCCGGTGAGCTGCCGGGCGATTACGAGGTCCAGGCGGCTGGCCCGCAGGGGCAGTTGGGACGGGCTGTCGTTCACATCGTGGTCTGTGTCCCCAGCCCCACCCCGTCGCCTGCCCCGACCCTGCTGCCTACCGCGACGCCCACTCCGGAGGCCCCGGCCATCGCCGACGCCGATGCCCAGGGGGACGTCGGCAGCTATGCCACTGGTGCCCCGGTCGACCTGCCGCCAGCCGGGATCGACATCCGCAATGCCAGCGTGGCCCCCGACCTGCACCTGGCAATGGATCCGGCGGCGCTGCCGGCAGGACTGGCCGGGTGGGCGCAAGAGGGGGAGGTCGTGTTCTGGATCTCGCTGTACGACCCGATTCCCAGCACGATGCTGGCGCGAACCGAGTGGCTCTTTATCCTTGACCTGGATGGGAACCCGGCGACAGGCCGGCCAGCCGGAGCCCGCCCCATCAACCCCGACCTGGGCTACGAGGTCGCCGTGGCCCTCTCCTTCGACCCGGCGGATGGCAGTTACAGCCCCTACTCCCTGATCTGGGTTTCCGCGGACCAGGGCTGGACCGCGGGCCCGGCCGTGCGCCACACTCTGAGCGAGGACCGGAGCCTGGTTGCGCTGGCAATCTCGATGGACCTGTTGCAGCAAGAAGTGGCGCGGGTGCTGGGGGTGACGGTCGTACCGGAAGCGGCGCTGGGTCGGGCCGCTGCGATTGTCTATTCGGGGACAGAAGACGCCTGGTCGGCGGACCTCTACCCTGACCGGCCGTAGGCGGTGTTGGAACTGGAATCTGGCCTTTTTGGGGAGGAGAACATTCGCGGGCGACTGGCTGAGCCGTTGCGATTGTGATATAATTTGCAGTGGAAGGTAACGCTCGGGCCATCGGCCGGGGCGCTGTTTGACAGCAGTTACCCACTATACCATAGGAGGTTACCCATGGAGGTTTCGACCAAGCGCATGAAAAACTGCAGTGTCATCGAGGTGAGCGGGCGCATTGACAGCGCGACGGCGCCCCAGTTAGCAGGAGCCTTGAAGGCCCTCACCGATGACGGGATTTTCAAAATTGTCCTGGATATGAACGGGGTGGAGTTTACCTCCAGCGCCGGCATGCGCGTCATGATCGACGTCCAGAAAAAGTGCAACCAGTTCGGGCGTGGGGACCTGGTCCTGGCCGCCGTTCCCCAACGCGTGATGGAGGCATTGGAATTGGGCGGCTTTGACATGATCTTTCGCTTTTTCGACACGCCTGTGGAGGCGGTTGGCAGTTTCGTCTAATCCACTCGCGACGAATTGGAATGGTCTCGCATGGCAGGACGTGGGGAGCATGGGAGCCGGTCCCCACTTCTCCCATTTTCTGCGCTGGGGGAGTGTCCAGGACGATGGGCTGAATCGTTGTATCCGCTCGTCCTGCCTGCTGCGCCAGGGTCGTCTCGGCGCTCTTTCCCCGGCAGCGCTCCCTTGTTGCAGGGGTGATCGGTCTGCGCCATGGAAACCTCACAAACCCGCGTTTTCCCCGCCCGGTTTGACGTTCTTGCTGCGGTCAGCGAATTTGTTGTCCAGGCGGCCGCGTCCGCTGGCCTGGATGAATCCGCTGCCTATGCCGTGCAGATGGCAGTCGACGAGGCATTCACCAACATCGTCGAGCACGCCTACGGCGGCGAAGACCGGGGTGACGTCGAATGCACCTGCCGCGCCGGTCCAGAGGGGTTGACGGTCATCCTGCGGGATTTCGGCCAGGCTTTTTGCCCCGAATGTGTGCCGGAACCGAACCTCAGCGCCTGCATCGAGGAGCGCCAGCCGGGCGGGCTGGGTCTCTATTTCATTCGCCAGTTGATGGACGAGGTTCACTTTGAGTTCACTTCCGACTCGGGGAACGTGCTGACGATGGTCAAGCTGAAATCACCATGAGCGACCTGTCACCGGCAGATTCACTGTCACGGCGCCAGTTGTGTACCCTGGGCGAGCGGTTGATGGCCCAGCCGTCGCTCGACGCCCAGCGGGAGATCATTGTCTCCACCGTCGCCGAGCTGGTGGGTGGGGCGGTCGATCTCTGGCTGGGCGGCCTGCTGGCCCGTATGCCGGGCGGCGACCCGCTCTCCGCTTCTCCTATTCCCCTCTCCCCCCTCGTCCAACGCGCTCTGGATACGCGGCAGGTCGCTTGCGAACCGGAGGATGCCCCCGCTGTCTTTGCCGCTGCGCTGCCTCTCCTGGCCGAGGATCGGGTGTTGGGGGTTTTGTCGGTCCGGCGGGATCGACGATCTCCCTTGGATGAAGCATGCGTCGAGTTGCTGCGCGAGGTGACGACCCAATCGTCGCTCGCTTTGCACGCCACCCTTCAAGTCGCGGTCGAGCGGTGGCGGGTGGGGCAGCTCGGACTGGTGCGGAAGGTGAGCGCTGAGGTCGCCAGCGTGCTGGACCTGGATGAGCTTACCCGTCGCGTGACCCGTCTCATCCTGCAGACCTTTCGCTACTACTATGTGGCTCTGTTTACCCTCAAGCCGGGGCAGCAGTTCCTGCAAATGCGGGCCAGTGTGAGGCGGGGTGATGCCGCGCTGCTGGACGGTGTGCCCAATCCCGCCGAATGGCGGGTCGAGGTTGGGCAGGGGATCATTGGGGCGGTGGCCCAACGCGGCGTCGAGATCGTGGCCAACGACGTGAGCCGCGAGTCCCGCTACCGTTATGTCAACGCCCTGCCCGAAACCCGCGCCGAAGCGGCTTTTCCGCTCAACATTGGCAAGCAGGTTGTCGGCGTGCTCGACATCCAGAGCAAGCAGGTGAACAGCTTTGACGATACCGACCTGCTCGTCCTCCACGCCCTGGCTGACAACATTGCCATTGCCGTCGAACACGCCCGGCTCTATGGCGACCTGCGCCATCGTGCTGACCAGCTTTCGACCATTGCCGAGGTTGGCCGCGCCGTCACCTCGCTGCTCGATTTGGATAGCCTGTTCAACGAGGTCGTCAACCTGATCTATGAGCAGTTTGGCTATTCCTGCGTCCACCTGTTCACCGTCGATGCGGGGCGCCGGCAGGTCGTCTACCGCGCCGGCGTCGGCCCGCTGGATGCGCTGCTGCGCCAGGAGCGGCGGTCTTGCAGCCTAGACGATGCCGAGGGGATCGTTCCCTGGGTGGCCCGGAGTGGTGAAACGGTGCTGGCCAACGACGTGCTCCAGGAGCCGCTCTATCGTGTCATGGTACCGGCGGCCGAGATCAAGGCCGAGTTGGCGGTTCCGCTGCTCTTTGGCAGCGGAGTGGTGGGCGTACTGGACATGCAGAGCGAGCAGCCGGATGCCTTTAGCGCGCAGGACCGCTTCTTGTTCGAGGCGCTGGCGGACAGCGTGGCCATTGCGATCCGCAACGCCAATCTCTATCGTTCGGAGCGTTGGCGGCGGCAGGCGGCCGACAGCATGCAGCAGGTGGCCGGCCTGCTCTCGGCCGAGGTCGCCCTGGAACAGGTGCTGGACGCGATCCTGCGCGAACTGGAACGCCTCCTGCCCTGCGAGGTTGCCGCGATATGGCTGCTCAAAGAGGGCGATTTGTGTATATCCGCCGTGCGGGGCTATGCCCCCGAGGTATGCATCAGCGATTTTTCGCCGCTCGCTGGTCCCTGGCTTTCAGAAGCCCAGGAGGCCGACGCACCGCTCGTGCGCCCTTCTCAGGCCGCCCCTGAGCCGCTGGCAGCAGCGATGGGGTTCCCGCTCCATCACTCGGCCATTGCCGCGCCGCTGCGGGCGGGCGACCGCTTGTTGGGCTTGCTGACCCTGTCCCACCGCGAGCCGGGCCGCTATGGCAGCGAGTCGCAGTCTTTACTGGCCGCTTTTGCCAGCTATGCTGCCGTCGCGATCGAGAACACGCGCCTCTACCGGGCGGCCCACGAGCAGGCTTTTATTTCCACGGTCATGCTCCAGGTCGCCGAGGCCACCCAGTCCCTCGCGACCCTCGGCGAGGTCCTCGAAACCGTGGTCCACCTGGCGCCGGTGATGGTGAACGTGGATCGCTGCCTGATCTTGTTGTGGGACGAGAACGAGCGGGCCTTTCTTCCTGCCGCCGCTTTTGGGCTGGCGGAAAACGAACGCCCGATCTTTGACCAATGGCGTGTCGCCCCGGGTGACGAGCAAGCGTTTGACGACCTCTTGGCGAGAAAAGGGCCGATCTTTATCTACGATGTCGCAACTGACGATCGCCTGGTCGAAGCGGTGGTTTGGGCCCTGGGCTTTGAATCCCTGCTCATGCTGCCGCTGTTGGCCCAGGGCGAGGTGCTGGGGGCGATGCTGATCGACTACCAGGGGGATTGGATCGGCACGGACCCGTTAGAGACGCTGCGGGACGAGCGGCTGGCCATCATTCAGGGGATTGCCTTCCAGGCGGCAGCGGCGGTGGAGAATGCGAAACTGCGGGAGGCGCAGCAGGAGGAAGCCTACGTGTCGGCGGCGCTGCTCCAGGTGGCGCAGACGGCGGCGAGCTTGAACGATCTCGACACGATTCTCAGCTCCATTGTTCGGATCACCCCGATTTTGGTCGGCGTGGATCGCTGCATCATCTTTTTGTGGGATGAAGAACAATCCCACTTTGTTCCGGCCCAATCGTATGGGATTCCCCGCCAGGTGGAGCAGGACTTGGCCCAGCACTATGCTCCCGGCGATTTTCCCTTGCTCGACAACGTCCTGGCAGCGGGCGAGCTGGCGGTGCAAGGGGCCGAGTGGGAAGCGCCGCCCGGGCAAGGGCTGGTTCCCCCGGACGTGATGGCTGCCTTGATCGACCCGGCGCGGGCGGCGCAAAGTGTCTTGCTCGCCGTTCCACTGGTGGTCAAGGGGCACGTCCTCGGCGTGATGGTGCTGGAAGAGGCGAGTTCTTTGCCCAAGCTCCGCAGCCGGCGGTTAGAGATCATTACCGGCATCGCGCACCAGGTCGCGCTGGCGGTGCAGAACGACCGCTTGCAGGAGGAGCAGCTGCGCCGCGAGCGGTTGGAGCAAGAATTGGCGCTTGCCCGCGAGATCCAGCGCACGTTTATCCCCATCTCCCTGCCCCAGTTGCCCGGCTGGGAATTTGCCGCTACGTGGCGAGCGGCACGCCAGGTGGCGGGAGACTTTTACGATTGCTTTGAGCTGCCGGGCGAGCGATTGGGGTTGGTCATCGCCGACGTCGCGGATAAGGGGATGCCCGCCGCGCTCTTTATGGCCATGACGCGGACCCTGATGCGGGCTGCGGCGAGGGAGTATGGTTCTCCTGCGGCGACGCTGGCCCGGGTCAACGACCTGTTGGTGCCAGATGCCCGGCACGGCATGTTTGTCACGGCAATTTATGGCGTTCTGTCGCTCAAAGATGGGGCGCTCGCCTATGCCAACGCCGGGCACAATTTGCCCTACTGGGTGCGTTCCCGCACGCAGGAACTGGAGCGGTTTGAGAAGGGTGGGGTCGCGCTGGGAATACTGGAAGGGGTCCGGCCGCTGGAACGCGTGATCCTGCTGGAAGTGGGCGATCAGGTCGTGCTGTACACAGACGGCGTGACGGAAGCGTTTGCGCCCGACGGCGATGCGTACGGGGAAAAGCGCTTGCAGCAGGTTCTTCAAACCGTGCAGGGGTATTCAGCCCAGGAAATCCTGGAAGCCATCGAACGGTCGTTGCTGGCGTTCATCGGCGACAACCCGCTGTCAGATGACCTGACCATGCTCATCCTGCGCCGACTGTAACGCGCAGCGGATTACTCGACAAATATCTCGACCCGCTCGTTGTCCTCTTTGTCCACGACGTCCACGATTTTGCCCGTCGCGCCGGACTTGATGGCCGTGATCACGTCCTGCATGTGGACCGTGTCCCGTGCAAAGCGGGAGCCCATTTTGACGCCCACGCCGACCAGTCTCCAGGGCATGTTGATCGTTGCCTTGGGATGCCCTGTCGCCAGGTCGGTGACGATGATGCGGATCTGTTGCGGTTCCGCTGTTGGGGGAGGAGCGGGCGGTTCCGGCCGGGCCGGTTCGAGGGCCTCCAGGAGCTGGGCGCCTTTATCCGCCGTAATCTGGCCGCTTTGAATCATTTTGAGAATCCGGAGTTTTTCCTCTGCGCTCACGCGACACCTCGCTCGCGATTTGGCCCGGCCAGGCACTTGATCGATTGGATCACGTACGCGCAGCCGGGCCAGTTGTCCGTTCTCGCTACCCTTGCCCTGCTCACTCGTCGATGCCGTGCTCCTTTTTGACCCGATCGAGGTCGTAACCCAGCGCGACCAGTACTTGTTCCAGGCATTCTCGCTTGTAGTGATCGTTGTCCGAGATCAGCCCGGCAATGCACAGGTCCATGATCTTGTTGCGCACGCCAGCATCGACGTCGTCTTCGACCAGTTTCTCGCACGTTTCGCTGAATTCGAGCAGGTGCATCAGCCATGCCCCGCTGATGACCAACTCCAGGCTGCGCGAGTAGGCGTCGATGCTCTCGCTCCACACCTGCATGGCGTGTGGGACGCTGCGGGCGACGATGCACTCCCGTTTCCCGTTCTCTTCCGGTGTCCGATAGACCCGAAACTCGAATTCCAATTGAGTCATCGTTACCGCTCCTTGTGCCTGCTTGCCCCGCTGTTCAGAAAAACCAGGCTCCAGTATTATACCACGTCTGGCAACTTTTTGCTGTTAAGAATGTGTTACAGGGTGTGATCGAGTCTGGGGGCGACCTTGCTTTTGACAACCACTATTGGCATTAGCGAACGGTCACGCTACAAGCGCGACCTGCTTGCCTGCTGTCACCCAGCGCTTTTCTGGGCAAACAGAACAAAGTCTAACTCGCCGGGTTTCTGAACCGTGCCCAAATTTCGCGGCAGAAACTGGCACCTCCAGAAATGTGACATCTGTCGTACTACTCCCGTTGCCGCAGGTGAGTGGGCAAAAAGAGCTGCGGCTCGGTTTTGGATAGGGGGGGCGGTTGATAGTCGGGTGACTGGTGGCGAAAGTAGGTGTCGTACAGCTCGGCATAGTGCCCCCCGCGGGCCATCAACGCGTCGTGATTGCCCTCTTCGATGATTCGCCCGTTTTCCAGCACGATGATTCGATCCACGGCCCGCACCGTCGAGAGGCGGTGGGCGATCAGCAGCGATGTACTGCGCTGGAGGATCAGCGCCGTCGCTTCTTGAATCTGGGTCTCGGTAAAGGGATCGATGCTGGCTGTCGCCTCGTCCAGGATAAAGATGGCCGGCGATTGGACCAGGACGCGCATCAGGGCGACCAGTTGCCGCTGGCCCATCGAAAGGCGCGCGCCGCGCTCGCCGACGTTGGTTCTCAGGCCGCCCGGAAGGGCTTCCAGCCACTCCCCGTGGCCGATCTGCCGCGCGATGGCCTCGATCTCGGCGTCGCTCAGGCCGGGCCGGGCATAGCGGATGTTTTCGGCGACGGTGCCGGAGAAGAGAAAAGGCATCTGGGAGACGATGCCCAGGTGCTGCCGGTAGCCCTGCAGGTCAAAGGTGCGGATGTCCCGCCCGTCGATGGTGATCTGCCCGTCCTGGAACTCGTAGAAGCGGGCGATGAGCCGGGCGATGCTGCTCTTGCCCGCCCCCGTGTGACCGACCAGGGCGACGCTCTCGCCGGTGTGGATGTGCAACGAAAAGTCCTTCAGCACCTCTTCCTGGTTGGTATAGCGAAAGTGTACTGCCTCGAAACGAATCTCTCCCTTCAAATGGGCGACCGGTTGGCAATCTCTTTGCTGTACGACGGGTTCCGCGTCGATCAGGGCAAAAATTCGCTCGGCCGCCGACAGCCCGTTCTGGAACTGGCTCCAGAAGGCGGCGATGTTGATCATGGGGAACCAAAAGCGGTCCAGGCTGACGATAAAGAGGTACCAGTCGCCGATCGAGATCGTATGGTTGGCCGAGGCGATCCCGCCCAGGTAGGCGATCAGCGCGGTGCCGACGCCGGAGAGGGCGTTGAGGATGGGGAAAATCATCGACAGCGCATACCCGCGCCGCAAGTTGACGCTGTACGATTGGCGGTTGACCTCGGCAAAGTCGTCATAGATCGCCTGTTCCTGGCGGAAATTCTTGGCCACGCTGATGCCGGTGACCGCTTCTTGAATCGCCGCGTTCACATCGGCCAGGACGCGGAATCCCCGCCGCGTCACGCGGCGGGCCAAGCGCCGGAATCCCGTTGCCAGCAGCACCACCAGCGGCGCCATGACCAGGACCATCAAGGTCAGCTGCCAGGAGATGCGCAGCAGGGCGACGATGAGGACGGCGACCAACAGGAGCTGGCTGATGAGATCGGTGACCAGCTGCACGACCTGGGCAAACTCCTCGGTATCGGAGGTGGTGCGGCTGATGATTCGCCCGGATTGGAATTCGTCGAAAAACGACATGTCGTGGGTGATCGAAGCTTGGAAGGCGTCGTGGCGCAGGGTGGTGATGACACTGCCGATGACGCGGGCGGTGATCCGCCGGCGCGCCCAGTTGCCGCCCCAGTTAAACACGCCAAAGACCAGCACCGCGGCGACCATCGTCAGTACTATGCCGACCCGCGGCGTTTGCACCAGCAGGTCCAGCCCGTTGGCCACGACGATCGGCTGGGCCGCCCCGGCCAGGGCGATGAGGGTGATCAGGATGGCGACCCCCGCGATCTGCTTACGGTGTGCGCCAAAGTAGCCCAGGATGCGGCGTAACAGCTCCCGGTCGCTGTATTGGCGGTCGTATGCCTCGGCGTCGAGGCCGCGGAAAAAGCCCATAACTCTTGGGTTCTCCTATCGTCTCCCGGCTTTGTGTTGGCTCAACAAAGCAGCCCTTTAGTCGTACCTGAAAATTCTCTGGTATGCCGCCGACGCTTGCACGAGTTCTTCGTGGGACCCCACTGCTTCCACGCGCCCGTTGCGCATGACGACGATCAGGTCGGCCCAACGGATTTGGGAGAGCCGGTGGGTGATGAGAAACGTCGTGCGCCCGGCGGCGGCCTGCCCGATGGCCTGTTGGATCTGGTCCTCGGTGGCGCTGTCGATGGCGCTGGTCGCGTCGTCGAGGATCAGGATCGCCGGCTGGGCCAGAAAGGCACGGGCGATGGCCAGCCGTTGTCGCTGCCCCCCCGACAGGGTGACCCCGCGCTCGCCGATGACGGTATCGTAGCCGTCCTTAAAGCCCATGATGAAATCGTGCGCCTGGGCGGCCCGTGCGGCGGCCTCGATCTCCTCGCGGCTGGCGTGCGGGTTGCCAAAGGCAATGTTGTCGGCGACGCTGCGGGAAAAGAGAAAAATGTCCTGCTCGATGATCGATACCTGGCGCCGCAGTGCCTCCAGGTTCCAGTCTCGCACATCGATGCCGTCGATCAGCAACTGCCCGGCGTCGACGTCGTAGGTGCGGTTGATCAGCTTGGCCAGGGTGCTCTTGCCCGAACCGGTCTGCCCGACGATCGCCACGGTCTGGCCGGGGCGGACGTGAAAGCTGACGTCGGCCAGCGCCGTTCCGTTCTGGTCGAGCGGGCACTCTTGCCGCGGCGCCTTGTAGCAAAACGTGACGTTGGCCAGGGTCACCTGGCCCTGCATCGGGCCGTCGTGCCCGGCGACGTTCTGATCCAGTTCGGTCTTGGCGTTGATCAGCTCCAGGATGCGGCGGGCGCTGGCCACCCCCGAAGAGACGCGGGAGTAGGCGAACTGGGCGGCAAAGGTCGGAAAACCGAACAGCAGCAACAGGCCGTTGAACGAGACCACGTCGCCGATGCCGATGTGCCCGGATTGGAACAGCAACAGGCTGTGCAGAAAACCGGCAGCGTGGAGCAGGCCCAATAGCAGCAGGGGCAGGAACTTGGCCTCGATGTCGGCCTGGCTCACATAGGCCTGGCGCCAGTTGTTGACGGCGCCGGTGAAGCGGTCGATCTCGCGCTCCTCCTGGGCGGCGCCCTTGACCGTCTCGACGCCGTCGATGGCCTCGGCCAGCCGCGTGTTCATCGCCCCAAACTCTTGCCGCACCTTTTCCGTTGCCGGGTTCAATTCGCGTAAATAGCTCCGGACCATTATGCCATAGATCGCCAGGTAGAGGAGGGGCGAGATGATCAGTTGGGGATGGATGGTGGGGGAGATGATGATCGGCATCAGGAGGAAATTGGCCGAGCCGATGACCAGGTTGAAGCCGGGGTTGAACATAAAGTTGATCTCGCGCACGTCGTTGGTTGCGCGGGCCATCAGGTCGCCGGTCGCCTGGCTGTCGTGGAACAGCGTGCTCTTGCCGAGCAGGCTGACGTAGAGTTCGTCGCGAATGTCCCGTTCCATCCGCTGCCCGATTGTTTCAGAGCTGAAATTGCGGCCCAGCTGGAGGATCAGCCCGCGCACCAGTTGGGATATGGCGATGGCGACCGCCGCAGTGACCAGGCTTTGCAGGTCGGGCGGGGATGCAGCGACGGCGTCAAAGGCCAGTCCGGTGAGAACGGGCGCTGCAGCTGCCAGGGCGGCGTTGCCGAACGCGCCGGCAAACACGCCGGCAATGAGCAGGGGGTGGCGCAGGACGTGGGAAAAGATCCATCGCCCTGGACTGCGGCGGTTAGATTGCCACTTTTGTGAGATCGTAAACTCGCTGATTGTCACTACTTGCATCCTGTAATTGCCTGTCAAGGCAAGCAGCCCAAGTCGCCGTCTTTGCCCGGGCTGCCGCCTACAGTTTACGGTAAAGTCATATTTTGGTCAAGTGAGGGGGTGCGCCGCTGCGCCGTTCGCTCTTTTCCAAGAGTCGGGTATAATAAACCCCGTATGGAGAAACTGGCCTTGATCCTGGACGCCGACGATACGCTTTGGGAGAACAATCTCTTTTACGAGCGCGCGGTCGATGCCTTTGCCGGGCGCATGGCTGCAGAGGGGTTTGATCCGCTGGAAGCCCGCGCGACCTTTGATCAGGTGGAGCGGGAACGGGTGCCCGTCGTGGGGTACGCACCGGAAGAATTCGTGCGCAGCATGGCGCTCGCCTACCATCGACTGTGCGACCGGCACGGCCAGGCACCGGAGACGGGGGTGGAGCGGGAGGTCGTGGCCATTGCCCGGCAGGTGATCGATTACCCAATCGTCCT
Source organism: Anaerolineae bacterium (assembly GCA_016931695.1). Taxonomy (GTDB): domain Bacteria; phylum Chloroflexota; class Anaerolineae; order B4-G1; family DUEL01; genus JAFGEI01. The sequence goes on from JAFGEI010000135.1 coordinate 19,739, forward strand.
GCTGGATGGCGTCGCCGAAACGCTGCCCATTTTGCACCGCTGCTGCCGGCTGATCGTGCTCACCAAGGGCGATCGACAGGTCCAGCAGGACAAGGTCAGGCGTTCCGGTCTCGAATGCTACCTGGAGGCGGTTCACGTGGTCGCTGAGAAGGGGGTGCAGACGCTGCACGACCTCTTGCGGCGCTACCAGCTCGATCCCCGCTGTACCTGGATGGTTGGCAACAGCCCCCGCTCCGACGTCAACCCGGCCCTGCAGGCGGGAATCGGCGCCGTCTACATCCCCTATGCCTTTCCCTGGTCCTTCGAGGACGCCGCCATCGTCGAGTCGGAGCGGTTCGTTCGCCTGGAGCGCTTTTCCCAACTGCTGGAACATTTTTCTTTGCCGGAGGCAGCGTGACAGCTCCGACTGGAGGATACCGATGATTCGCGCCGTCGCTTTTGACTGGGGAGGGGTGCTGATGCGCACGGTCGACGTGCGCCCGCGGATGGCGTGGGAACAGCGCCTCGGGCTGCGGCCCTGCGAGCTGGACAGCATCGTTTTCGGCAGCGCCGCCTGGCAAGAGACCCAATACGGCAAGAGCAGCGTCGACGACGTCTGGCGCGAGGTCGCCCATCTCCTGGGTATCGACCGGCAACAGGCCGCGGCCCTCAGCCGCGATTTTTGGGCCGGTGACCAGTTGGACGCCGAGATGGTCGCCCTCATCCACGAGCTGAAAGAGCTGGGCCTGCGCGTCGCCCTCCTGAGCAACCAGCCCCGCCATCTGCCCCATATGCTGGCAGAGCTGGGCGTCGACGGCCTCTTTGACGTCACGGTCATCTCGGCCTTTGAAGGGACGCCCAAGCCGGACCCGGCCATCTATCGTCTGCTGCTCGACCGGTTGGGGATGGCGGCCCAGGAAGTAGCCTTTGTCGACGATCTGTCGCTCAACGTCCGTGCGGCCCAGGCGCTGGGGCTGTGCGGGGTTCGCTTCCGCGGCGTGCGCCACCTGCGGCGCGCCCTGGTCGCCGCCGGCGTGCCGGTGAAGGTCCCGCCCCTCGCGCCGGTCTCGGGTGTCCGGGCAGTGATTTTCGACTGGGGTGGGGTTCTCGTCCCGCTCACGTTTCGCGACCATACGACGGCGTGGGAAAAACGGCTGGGCCTGGAGGCTGGCGCCATGGACCGCGTGCTGTGGGGGCCGGCGTGGAAACAGCTCGAGATCGGCGCCATCTCGCAAGAGGATTTCGACGACCAGGTGGCGCAGGGCCTGGGGCTGCCGGACCGGGCGGCGGCGCGGCAATTTTACCAGGAATACTATGGCAACGACTACCTGGTTCCAGCGGTGACGGCCGCCGTCGAGGCGCTCCGCGGCCGCTATCAAGTGGCGTTGTTGAGCAACGCCTTCCCCGGCCACGCCGAGATGGCCCGCGATCGGTTTGGTTACGACCCCCGCGTCGAATTTGACCTCTACGTCAATTCGGCCCAAGTGGGATTGGCCAAGCCGGACCCCGCCATCTACCACCTGACCCTGGAGCGCCTTGGCGTCCGGCCCGGCGAAGCGGTTTTCGTCGACGACATGCTGCGCAACGTAGACGCGGCCCAGATGCTGGGCATCCGCTCGCTGGTCTTTGCCGATGCCCCAACCGGCCTGGAGGACCTGTCGACCCTGCTGGGCCACCCTATAGGGTGACTGCGCCTCTTGCTGCAGGGCCAACCGGACTTTTGTTGAAGCGGGAAAGGTGCGGTATAATAGTGACTGCCTGGGCAACACCTCGGCCCAGCCACTGGATGAGCCGTGACGCGTTGTTTGCACATGATCACTTTGTTGTAGCGAGCGAGGAGGGTATCGATGGGCCAGTCTGCGCGACAACCAGCCTTCCCAGGTGAGCAAACAGTCTCTCAATTGTGGGAAGCATTGACGGCAATGAGCCGCTTGCTGACGGACCCCCGCGTTGGACAGGGCACGCCTTTAGCCGAACACCTGACCCCCCATCTCCAGAACCTGCGCCAGGCGATTGACCAGCTGGAGCGGGACCTGAACGCTCACGCGGACGAGCGGGCCCAGTTGGGCGCTCTGGCCGAGGTGGCGCGGGTGGTCAACTCGTCCCTCGACTTGAGCCAGGTGCTGAACCAGGTGATGGACGAGATCATCCGCCTCACCGGCGCCGAACGGGCCTTTCTCATGCTGGTCGATCCGGTGACCGGCGAACTCGAGTTCCGCGCCGCGCGGAACATGGACCGCGAGACGATCGCCGATTCCGCCTTCGAGATCAGCCGCAGCGTCGTTTACCAGGTGGCGCGAGACGGCGAGCCGATCGTGACCACCAACGCCCAGCTCGACCCCCGTTTCAGCGCCCAGGAGAGCATCATCAGCTATAACCTGCGCTCCATTCTCTGCATCCCCCTGCGCGTGCGCGAGCGCATCACCGGCGTCATCTATGCCGACAACCGCATTCGCACCGGCCTGTTCGACGACCGTGACAAGGAGCTGATGATCGCCTTTGCCGACCAGGCTGCCATTGCCATCGAGAACGCGCGCTTGTTCGAGAGCGTCAACGAGGCCAAGATGCTGATGGACAATATCTTTGCCTCCATCGCCAGCGGTGTGCTCACCACCGACGTCGCCAACCAGATCACCTTGATCAACCGTGCCGCGGAGCACATCTTGAATGTCCCGGCGGAGCAGGCCGAGGGCCGTCTCTACACCGACGCCCTGCCCGCCCTCCGCTCCGCCCTGGAGCCCTTGATGGAGCAGGTGCAGATGGAGGACCGGACGATCGTCGCCCAGGAGATGGAGTCGGTATTGCCCGGCCGCGGCCAGGTGAACCTGAGCCTCAGCATCTCGCCGCTCAAAGACATCGAGCAGTCCTGGTTGGGGACTGCCCTGGTGATGGAGGACCTGACCGAGCGGCGCCGGTTGGAGGCGCGGGAACGCTTCATTCGCGAGACTTTTCAGCGCTACGTCTCGCCCGCAGTCGTCCAGCGGATGCTGGAGGACCCCAGCCAGGTCAAGCTGGGCGGGCAGCGGCAAGAAATCACGATCTTTTTTGCCGACATCCGCGGCTTTACGTCTTTTAGCGAGCATCGCGATCCCGAATCACTGGTCGAAGTGCTCAACTGCTACCTCTCGCTGGGCGCCAACGCGGTGCTGGCCGAGGACGGGACGCTGGACAAGTTCATCGGCGATGCGGTGATGGCGATCTTTAACGCCCCGCTGGCCCAGCCCGATCACGTCCTGCGGGCCGTGCGGGCAGCGCTGCGCATGCGCGAGGCGATCCAGGCCTACCACGCCCAGGCGCCAGAATCTGAACAGCTGTCCTATGGCGCGGGCATCGCGGTCGGAGAAGCGGTCGTCGGCAACATCGGCACGGCGCAGCAGTTGAACTATACGGCGATCGGCGCCAGCGTCAACCTGGCCAAGCGGCTGCAGGAAAACGCGCTCGCCGGGCAGATTTTGCTCGACCACGCGGTGTACGAGCGCGTGAAGGATTCCGTCCAGGCGCACGCTCTCAACCCGTTGGAGGTCAAGGGCTTTACCGATCCCATCCAGGTTTACGAGCTAGACGGCCTGGTGGAGCGCTAGATCAAGACCCACGCCCTCTCCCCTTCCGGGCTTGGGAAGGCTTCCAGCGGCGGCCCGCTGAGCAGCTACTGACTGGGATGATTACGTTACAATGGTCGACGCAATTCTCCTTCTACTGGCTCTCCTGCACTCGATGGCTGCCCTGTGGTTGACGGTCTATGGTCTGAACGGTTGGCTGTTGGTGCTGCTCTATTGGCTCAAGCGCCGCCAGTCCTTTCCCGTTCCCCCTGTCGCCCGCGACCGGCTGCCGCCGGTGACGGTGCAGCTGCCGGTCTATAACGAACAGCATGTCGTCGAGCGGTTGATCGGGCGGGTGGCCGCGCTCGACTATCCCCGCGATCGGCTCCACGTCCAAATCCTGGACGATTCCACCGACCGGACGACCCGCCTGGTCGGGACTCTTGTCGCCGCGTATCGCCAGCAGGGATTGGATATCGAACTGATCCACCGCGAGGATCGGCGGGGATTCAAAGCCGGGGCGCTGGCTGAAGGATATGCCACGGCGAGAGGGGAATTTATCGCCGTGTTCGACGCCGATTTTTGCCCTTCCCCCGATTTTCTGCTGCAAACCATCCCCCACTTTATCACCGACCCCCGGCTGGGAATGGTCCAGGCCCGCTGGACGCACCTCAATGCCGACTACTCGCTGCTGACCCGCGTGCAGGCGATGGCCTTGGACGGTCACTTTGTCGTCGAGCAGACAGCCCGCAGCCGTTCCGGCCTGCCGATGCACTTTAACGGCACGGCTGGGGTGTGGCGGCGCGCCTGCATCGAGGCCAGTGGGGGGTGGCAGGCGGATACGGTCTGCGAGGACCTCGACCTGAGCTATCGGGCGCAGTTGGCTGGCTGGCGCTGCCGCTACCTGCCCGACGTGCAAGAGCCGGCCGAGCTGCCGCCCCAGATGCTGGCTTTCAAGCGCCAGCAGGCCCGTTGGGCCCAGGGCTCGATCCAGTGCCTGCGCAAGCTGGCCGGGCCGCTGCTCCGCAGCCGCCGCCTCAATCCGCTGCAAAAGCTGATGGGAATGGTGCATCTCAGCGGCTACCTGGCCCACCCGTTGATGGTCCTCCTGCTGCTCACGACCCTGCCGCTGCTCTTTCACCCCTACTTGATGCGCGGGCCGGTGGGCCTGATGGACTTGCTGGGCGCTGTCTGCCTGGGGCCGTTCCTGGTCTATGCGACCAGCCAGTGGGCGAGCTATGCCAACTGGGGTCGGCGGATGCTTGCTTTTCCTTTGCTGCTGCTGGTGGGGATCGGCATTGCCTGGAACAACAGCCTGGCCGCGTGGCGGGGCCTGTTCCACTGGGGTGGGGCCTTTTTGCGCACGCCCAAGTTTTGTCTGGAGGGGCAGCAGGGGCACTGGCAGCGCAGCCTGTATCGAATCGGCCGCGATCACGCGGTGGTCGGCGAATTGTTGCTGGCCCTGTATGCCGCCGCGGCGGTGGGAGTGGCCTGGACGACGGGGAATACGCGCGCTCTGCCCTTTTTACTCACCTGTGGTGCCGCTTTTGGCCTGGTCACCTTGTCGAGCCTGGCCGAGATGATTGGACCGCCGGGGCGGCGCCCGGTGCAAGTAGAGCGGGTGGCCGCACCCCGCCGCTCTCGTCTCAAGACCGCCCGCCCCAGCAGCCAGAGATAGGGACTGTCCACGGCCAGGCCGGCGGCTCGCGTCGAGAGCGTGCGAACAGATTGGGAGGTGCCAAAGTGAACAGAACTCTCAAATGGAGCCGGGCCTTGCTGGTCAACGGCATACTCGTGGCCGGACTTGTCGCCATGTTGATCGCATACCTGGTCGTGGTTGCCGACCTGCCGACGCGGGTCTATACCGAAGCGCAGATGGATTTCCTGGCCTACAATGAAGGCCGCATCGTCACCCAGGGGGCGCCGACGTGGAACCTGGTCCTGGAGGATGATGAGACGGCTGCCGCTATCTTGCCGGTGCAGCAAAGTCTTGTCCGCGCCACCCTTGACGCCCGCTTTGAGGAGCAGGACAATGTCAGCGTTACCGTCTACGACCTGGGCTTTCGGGGCCAGTACCGCCTCACCTACCCCGGCCCTTCGCCGACCGCGACCGTCGGCCTCTTTTTCCCCTTCCCCAACAATCTCGAGACCCTGCACGAGGTCCAGTTCCTGGTCGATGGCGCCGAACCGTTGGGGGTCAATTACTCGACGGGCGGCATTCACTGGCAGACCGTGCTGGAAGCGGGAGAAGAGCGCCAAATCGAGATCAGCTACCGGGCCAACGGTGCGGACAGTTTTACCTATGCCCTGAGCCAAAACCAGCGTTCCGATGTCGACGTGGTGATCGCGGTGCAGGGGCTCACCGGCAGCGAGGTTCCCCGCTTCTCGCTGCCGGCGACGGACAGTTCGGCGGAAGGCGGCGGCGAGACCTTTGCCTGGCAGTATGCCGGGCTGATCGCCAGCCGCAACATCCACCTCACCCTGCCGGCCCGCCTGAGCTTTGCCCAGCGGGTCGCCCAGTTGCAAGACGACTTTTTCACCCTGGCCTCGCTGGCCCCCTTCCTGGTGGCCCTCTTTTTGGTTTGCTTGGCGGGGATGCTGCGCCTGGGCAACCTGCGGCTGCGCCTGGAGGGATACCTGCTCGCCGGCTGCGGGCTGGCCTTTTTCTATCCCCTGCTGACCTTTCTGAGCGGACTGGTCGATGTTGTCTTGGCGGCAGTGGTGGCGCTGGTGGCCGTCTCGGCCCTGCAGCTGCTCTTTTTCGGCCTCACCCTCGGCTGGCGCAAGACCTGGTGGCGGGCCGGGCTGCTGCTGCTCGTTTTCCTGGGCTTTTTCTCCCTGGGTACGCTGCTTCCCTGGAGCGGCTTGCTGGTGACGTGCGGCGGCCTGCTGCTGATCGGCGCGTTCATGCTCCTCTACGCCCGCCGCCCGGCGGGCCCGGAACCCGCGCCGCCCGCGCTTCCTGTCGCGAGTCCCGCGCCTCCTCCGCCACCTGTCGCGAGCCCTGTACCTTCTCCCAAGCCGCCGGAACCCCCGCCCGCTGCGCCAGCCCGCCACTGCCCTCACTGCGGCCGCGGCCTGGCCGACGACCACCGCTTTTGTCCTTGCTGCGGCCACGACGTCTGTTCTTTCATCCGCTGCCCAAACTGCAGCCACGACCAGTTTGTGCCGCCAGAGCTTGCCCCCGCGCACTGTGTGCGCTGTGGAAAATTGTTGCGGGGGGAAAATGAGTAGCCGGCACGCGGGTTCCAGATCGCTCAAAGCGCTGCTGACCGGCTACCTGCGCGGTTTTGGTCTCTACATCGTCGTTTCGGTCAGCGCCCTCTGCCTGTTGGCTGCCCTGGCTGGGGTTGGGGCACTGCTCGTTCCGCTGCTCGACGACCTGGTCGATAACGCAGAGTTGTGGGTCATGATCGGCGTACTGATTCTCTGGGCGACGCTCTCCTTTTCCGTCACGCTGCTCATCGTCGTCGTGACCCTCGTCCGCCGTGCGCGCCAGCTCGACGCGGCCTTTGCCCCGCTGGGGCTGCCCGGCAAGTTGTACCTGAGCAACGGACGCCAGTACCACGGCACGGTGGCGGGGCGGCGTGTCGACGCCTACTTTCATCGCGGGCCGATACTCGAGGTCTATGTCGAGGCGCCGTTCCGCACCCGCGTGAGCATCGGCACGCGCGACTCGCTGGCGCGCTCGGTCGGCCGCCTCGTCCAGCGCCAGCCCCTGGCGGCGGATAACCCCGATTTTGCCCACCTCGACGTCTATGCCCTGGACGAGCGCTGGGCGCAGGACCTGCTCTACCAGCCGCAAGCACGGGCGGCCCTGCTGCGGCTGACCGCCAGCAGTGGATCGCGCGATATCCGCCAGGTGATCGTCGCGCCGGAATCGATCGCCTTTTACCTGCGCTACGCGCGGGTCGACGAGGTCTCCCCTGAGCACGTCCAGCAGTGGATGGACGACCTCCTCGCGCTGGTCCGCGTTGCCGAGAACCTGCCCGCGCCAACCCAGACCGCCGAGGCGACCCGCCTGGAGCGCAAGGGTCGCACCGAGCGCAGCAGCTTTTTCTTGCCCGTCCTGCTGGGCGTTCTGGGACTGGCCGGTGTATTGGCCTGTTTCTCCCTCGTCATCGCTTTGGTGCTGATCCGGCTTCAGTAATTGAGGAGGAGCAAGATGTTGATCACCCACGCCCGATTGGCAACGCTCGGTGCAGACCCCCAACTGATCGAGGACGGTGCCCTGTTGATCGAGGACGGGGCCATTGCCGAGGTGGGGACGACGGCGGAGCTGACGATCCGCCACCCGCGCGTGGAGCGCTGGGACGTCGACGGGCAGCTGGTGATGCCTGCCGCCATCTGCGGGCACACCCACTTTTACGGCGCCTTTGCCCGCGGGATGGCGGTCCCCGGCGAGCCGGCGCGCAACTTTTCCCAAATCCTGGAGCGGCTGTGGTGGCGGCTGGACCGGGCGCTGACCCTGGACGACGTGCGCTACAGCGCCCTGGTCTGCCTGGCCGACGCCGTGCGCCACGGCACGACCACGCTGATCGACCACCACGCCAGTCCCAACGCCATTGCCGGCAGCCTGGACGCCATCGCCGGAGCGGTGCAGCAGGCCGGCGTACGGGCCAGCCTCTGCTACGAGGTCACCGACCGCGACGGGCCGGAGCGGGCGGCGGCGGGAATCGCCGAGAACGTTCGCTTTGCCGCCGCGCTGCCTGCGGCCGGCAGCCCACATCTGGCCGCTTCTTTTGGGCTCCACGCCTCGCTGACCCTCTCCGACGAGACGCTGGCGGACTGTGTCGACGCGGCTGGCGCGGCGGGTCTCGGCTTTCACGTTCACGTCGCCGAAGACGTGGTGGACCAGGAGGACAGCCTGCGCAAGAGTGGGAAGCGGGTCGTGCAGCGGCTGCACGAGGCGGGGATACTGGGCCCGCGGACCATCGCCGTCCACTGCGTCCACGTCGACCGGGAGGAGATGGCGCTGCTGGCCAGCAGCGGCACCTGGGTCACCCACCAGCCGCGCTCGAACATGAACAACGCCGTCGGCGTGGCCGCGGTGGAAGAGATGCTGCAGGCCGGGGTGCCGGTCGCCCTGGGCAACGACGGCTTTTCCAACAACATGTTCGCCGAGATCAAGGCGGCTTACCTGCTGCACAAGCTCCAGCAGCGCGACCCCCGCGCCATGCCGGGCGATCTCTTGCTGCGCATGGCCTACTCCAACAACGCCGCCATGGCCGGCATCTTTTGGCCCGCGCTGCGGCTGGCAGAGCTAACGGCAGGGGCGGCGGCAGACCTGGTCGTGATCGATTACCATCCCACCACGCCGCTGATGGCGGGCAATCTGCCCTGGCACCTGATCTTTGGCTACGAGGCCTCGATGATCACCGCCACCGTCTGCGCCGGACGCGTCCTGATGCGGGAGCGGCAGCTGCTGACGCTGGACGAGGCCGAGATCACCGCCCGCTCGCGCGAGCTGGCTGCCGCGGCCTGGACCCGGCTCTAGATCAGAGGTCGGCCACTTGAGGAGTCGCGCTTTGGCAGACGAGAAAAGGCTGGCCCGCTACGAACGCCTCTATACCCAGCTGGATGGTCTGATCAAGGGAAAATCGCCGGACCGGGTGGCGGCTATGGCGACCATCTGCGCTGTCCTGCATCATAAGATGAACCACCACTTTTGGACCGGGTTTTACCTGGTGGCAGGCGAGAACGAGCTGCACGTCGGCCCCTACCAGGGCCCCGTCGCCTGCCAGGTGCTGCGGGAGCGCGGCGTCTGCCTGCACGCCGTGCAGACCCGCCAGCCGGTCGTCGTGCCGGACGTCGAGCAGTTCCCCGGCCACATTGCCTGTGATGCCCGCTCGAAAAGCGAGATTGCCCTGCCCGTGATGCGCGGTGGCCGGGTCGTCGCGGTGCTGGATATTGATTCGGACAGGCTGTACCAGTTTGGCGAGGGGGACGTCGCGCCGCTGAACAAGATCCTGGAACTGTTGCAGCCGTTTTTATAGGCGCAACGGAACGCGAGTGCATCGCGGCCGAAATGAACAGCCAGTTCTTGCTCGGAGGGGATCGTCAGATCCCCGTCGGAAACGCCGACTTGGCCGCTTACC
>JAFGEI010000136.1 GCA_016931695.1 Anaerolineae bacterium
GATGCGCTTGAACGACAGGCCCAGGGCGGTGGCAAAGCTGTTGGCGATGAGGGTTTTGGCCAGGCCCGGATAGTCCTCCAAGAGGACATGGCCGCCGACGAGGATGGTGGCCATGATCTGTTCCAGGAGCGGCCGCTTGCCTACCACCGCCCGTTCTACCTCGGAGATGATGCGGTCCGTCAGGGTTGCTACGTCAGCCTGTGCCACGGTCATGTTCTACCTCCAATTGTTCTTCCAGGAAGCGGACGACGTCCTCAAGCGTCGGCCGGGCGCGGTCCGGCACGGCGTGGGCACGGGAACGGCGAAGCAGCCGCGCCCAAAAGCCGGCAGATTCCGCCGGGCGCAAAAGACTGTCCGACTCGAAATATTCGGCAATGAGCGACGGCACCTGGATCTCGCCGGCCCGGAAGCGCCGCTTTAGCCCTTGGGGCGTGCTGTGCTGCCGATAGGCCATGACCTCCCAGACCAGGTTGCTGACGTAGCGGTTCAGGGTCCAACGGGAGTATCGCCCCTCGGCAGCACGCCGGATCCAGCGGCTCAGTTCCTCGACCTGTCCCCGGGCGAGCATCGGCCGGCCGTCCGCCGCCCCGTGAGCGCGGGTTTGTCCGAACAGGCTGCCGACGGCCACCAAGAGGACGGCCACCAGCAACAGCCCCCAGAGTGTGTCCTGGGGGAGGCTGTCCAGTTGCTGGCGGGTGACCCAGATCATGCGTAGCAACTCGGTGAGGATGACCTGGCTCAGGTCCCGCAGGACCAGGGCCAGCGGAAGGGCGAGGAGGGCGATCAATAGGAGCAGTAGCAACGCTTTTCTCATGGGGCGCCCCGGCAGGCTTTGATGATGGCCTCGAGGCTGGTGATGGCCTGGCGCTCCTCGCCCTCGTCGGGGGTCCTGGCCCCGTAGCGCACCTTTTCAAAAAGGCGGGTCAAGGACGCCACCGGCTCCGGGGGCAGGCCGGCAGTGCGGAGGCCGCGCTCGAACTCGCGCGGGGTCATGGCCTCCGGGCGGGAGATCCCCCTCTGCTTTTGCAGGACGTGGTTCATCTGCAGGTAGCAGCGCACGATGGTGTCGTGCACGTCGGCGCCGGCCTCCAGGGCAGCGAGGGCCCGCTCGGCTTCGCGGGCCAGCTCCTCCAGGGGGCCGGCTGCGTCACGGGCGCGGGACCAAAAGATCCAGGCAATGCCGGCCAAGAGGCCGACGGCAATGAGTGCCAGGGCCACGGCGCCCAGCCAGACGAGCCAGGCCGGGGGGTGAACGTCCAGCTCGATGCCGGCCATATCGGCTTCGGAGGAGAGTGGGGGGACGGGCGCCGGCGTCGCCGCCGGGGGGGTGCCCGGCGTGGCCTGTGCTTGCTCCAGCGGTCGCGACGTGGCGTGGCTGACCAGGTACAGGATCAGGAACCAGATGAGGAGTCCCAGGGTGATGAGCAAGCGTTTCTTGGTGTCGGCGACAAAGATGAGGTAAAAGATGAAAAAGGCGACAAAGAGCACGGTCAAGATGCCGAGCACGACAAAGATGGCGCTGATTAGCTGGTCTCTCAGGAAGGGGGGTGCTCCGCCCTCGAAGTCGGGCGTCTCCCGGATACGAGGCGCGGTGCTGCCGGGCAGCAGCTCCAGGTTGGCAAGGCTCGCGGCGAGAAGGACCACGGCCACAATGGCCAGGGCCGAAAGCAACACCGCCCAACGCCTGGTTCGATCTGTCACCGAATATCCCTCCAAAGGATGGAAGCTGGGGGATGCGGGGGCCCACGGCCCACGCATCCCCCTCCAGTTCCTGAGAGGATACCGTCGCGGAGGATTATAGCACAGGGATGGGAAAACTCCAAGGGTGGAAACGGGCGTGGGGTCCGCTTTCTGGACGACTATCTCGTCGATCCGATCCTGGGCATCACCGACACCGCGGATTTTTATCCCGAAGTCCTGGATTACTACCGGCTGGCCCAGTATGGCGACCAACTCGCCGGGCTGCAACACGGGCGTTCCATCGAGGTCATGTACTATAACGCCGACCTGCTGGCCGCTGCCGGCCAGCCTGTGCCCACCACCTGGGACGCCTTCCAGGTTGCCTGTAGCCTTATCACGAGTGGCACGGTCTCGGGCACGATCCCGGGCTCGGACGCGTCGCGTTTTGCCACCTGGCTCTGGTCGCGGGGCGGGGAGCTGCTCACCGACGATGCGAGGCAAGCCCGTTTTCACGAGCAGCCCGGCATTGACAGCCTGTTGCTTTTCCAGCAGATCTTTGATGATGGTTACGGCCGTCCGCCCGAGTTTTCGTACGAGGACCAGACGCTCTTTGGCAACGGACTGGCCGGCTTTACCTTTGGCTCGTCGTCGGGCATTCCCTACTATCGAAGCGCCATGGAGTCTGGCGCCCAGGATGAGTGGGGGGTGACGCACGTCCCGGCCGTGCCGGGCCACGAGGTGGTCGATTCCTACGGCGCCGGCGTGGGCGTGATCCACGAGAGCGAGGAAAAAGATCGGGCGGCGTGGCTCTTCCTCCGCTGGATGGCAGAACGGGAGCAGACGGCGCGCTGGGCCGCCCTTTCGGGCTACTTTCCGGTGCGCATCTCGGCGGCCACCCACCCCAGCATGACGCAAAAGCTGGCGGAGGATGCCCAGTATGCCCAGGCCCACGACCTGTTGCCCCTGGGCCGCGGCGAGCCGGCCGTACGCAACTATGAGTCGGTGCGTGGGATCCTCGGCGACGCCATCGACGAGATATTCTATAGTGGTGCCAACGTGACCAACACGCTCCAGGCGGCTGCCGCGGAGGTGGATCTACTCCTGGCCGGATCTGGCCCCGCCTCCAAGGTGATTACTCCGGCCGGCGGCACCCTGGTTTATACCAACACAGAGGGGCTCAGCGTCACCATCGAGTTTGCGCCGGGCACGGTGAGCATCACCCAGACCGTGTCCTACGTGCCTCTGGAAGACCTGCCCACGGACGGCCTTGCCTTTGCCCTGGTGCCTTGCATGAGTTTTAGCCGGCCGGTGACCATTACCATAAACTACCGCGACGACGACGTGGTGGGCATGGACGAGGAAATGCTCAAGCTTTACGTCTATGACTGGGCCGCTGCCACGTGGATCGACGCCAATCCCTGCGGGGGCTATGTCCGGGAGCCACTGAACAACATCCTGCAGGCGGCCGTCTGCCACTTTAGCGACTATGCCCTGGCGGATCGCCCCTTTCGCACCTACCTGCCCCTGATCCTGAGAAAGTGAGTATCTTCTCAATATTTGGGGGTTGGGGTGTGTGCGAGCACCGCACACACCCCAACTCCCCCCTCTTCATTGAGATGATACGAAAGTGATGCATGACTCCACTGAAAAAAGAGTAGTGGTGTAAGGTGACCACCTGGGTGGAGGGTGGCCTGGACGTCTTTTGCTATTTCAACAACGACGTGGAAGGCTATGCGCTGGAGAATGCGTCGCGGTTGAAGGAGTTGGTCGCGGACTAGGTGCCTCACAGGGCGAAGCGAAATACTTCGTACTGGATGGGGTCGACAAATCCGAGTTTGCCGGCCAGGGCAATGGAGGCGGTGTTTTCCTCCCAGCAGTGCCAGTGGGGGGTGAAGCCCTGCTCCAGGCAGCGCTCGACGCAGGCGGCGGCGGCGAGGGTGGCCAGGCCCCGGCCCCTGTGGGCCGGGACGGTGGCCACGCCCAGCTCGCGGTGGCGGCCGCTGGCATAGACGGTCAGGCACCAACTGAGGATCTCGTCTCCCCGCAGCAGGCAGCGGCCCAGGCCGGCGCGCACGAAATCGGCCGGGGTGGCCCAGAAGGAGAGCACCCAGCCGGCCACGCTCTCCACGTTGTGCAGGTGGCTGCCGGCCAGCAGTTCCTCGTCTATGGCCCGCATCTCGGCGCCGGACGGCAGGCGGGGGCGCCAATCGACGCGCAGCCGGTCAAAGCGGTAGTAGCGCCGCGGGGCCTGCTCGGGCTGCAGGCCCTCCAGGATGACGCCGGCTTGGGCCTGCCAGGCATCGGGGTGGTAGTGCAGGCTGAGGGCGGGGATGTGCCGCCGGCGGGCGTCGGGGATGACCCGATCGCGGATGAGGGCAGCCAGGGAGCGGTTGACCGCCCTGTCCCCGGCGTGGCCCGCCAGCAGCATGGCATCCATGCGGTTCCACAGCCAGGCGGTGCGCGGTGCCTCGGCGTCGTCGGCATAGACCCAGGCCGGCGTATGGCCGTCGAGGATCGAGTCGACGACGAGGTTGTAGCGCAGCCCGGTAAAGAGCGGGCGCACCCGCTCGTATCGATCCCGGTCCAGGGCCTGCATCGAGGGGGTCAGTGGGCGGCCTCGGCCCGGTCGACGATCTCTTGCAGGCGTTCTTCGACCCCGTCGGGCAGGGGCTGCGGCTGATGGTGCTCCAGGATGTCGCGCACCCTGGCGCGCACCCGCTGGGCCATGGTCTGGCCCCCGCCGGCCTGCCAGGAACGGCGCATCTGGCGGTCGACGAGGGTGGGGAACCATGCCTCGGCGCGGAAATGCCGGCGGGTGTGCTCCTGGGTCAGGTAGTGGCCGCCGGGCCCGACCTTTTCGATGACGTCGACGGCCAGGGTCTCGGGCGTGACGGTGACGCCGGCCAGCAGGCGCTTGGCCATGCCGATGACCTCGTCGGCCATGACGAGCATGTCGAAGGAGCCCAGCAGGCCCGACTCGAGGTAGCCCACATCGTGGATCAGATTGGCGCCGGAGAGGGCGGCGACGACGATGGAGAAGGTGGCCTCGATGGCGGCCTGCTGGTCGAGGACCTTGGCGTCGGAGCAGCCGGCGGTGGAGAACATGGGCACGCCCAGGTCCTTGGCCACGTCGGTCATGGCGGCGCTGATTACGGCCAGCTCGGGGGCGCCGTAGGAGAGGATGGAGGTGGTCATGTCCATGGGCGAATTGACGCCGCCCATGATGACGCCGGCGCCGGGCTGTTTGAGCTGGGCCAGGACGACGCCGGTCAGGTACTCGGCTACGGCCTGGACCATGGTGCCCGCCAAGGTCACCGGGCCGGTGCCGCCGGCCAGGATACAGGGGGTATAGATGGCGGGGATGCCCACCTCGGCGGCGTAGAGGAGCTTTTCCACGGCCTCGATCGAGTTGGTCAGGGGCGAGCTGGGCTCGATATAGACCACAAATAGGGGCAGCCGGGCAAATTCCGCCGCGCCGCCCAGCACCGCACAC
>JAFGEI010000137.1 GCA_016931695.1 Anaerolineae bacterium
CCGCTGGATTGACCGTTTGGGGCACGCTCAAGGTGCTGCTTGAAGCCAAATCCCGAGGTTTGACCGAGCGGGTTGAGCCCTTGGTGAGTCAAAGGGCTTTCGCAGTAGAAGGATAAAGCGCATCGCTCACCCTGCTCCCGCCGGGTCTGTGACCCGCGCCGAGCATCTTTTATCCCACGCCGACGATTCACTGCGAAAGCCCAACAATCGCGGGCGTTGACGCGCAAGATACCCTGTGCTATACTGAGTCACAAGGAGGCAAGGCCATGTCCGAGACAATCTCCATTCAGTTTTCCCGCCAAGTAGTCCAGGCAACGCGCATGACACCCGAGGAACTACGGCAGGAATTGGCCATTCACCTGTTTCAGCAGGGGAAACTCTCTTTTGGCAAAGCAAGGGAAATGGCTCAGATGACGGCCTGGGCATTCCAGCAATTACTTGGGGCGCGTGGTGTTCCGGTCCACTACGATGTGGAGGAGTATGAACAAGACCTCGCAGCATTGAAAGAACTCGGCCGCCCATGAACATTGTCAGCAATGCCTCACCTCTCATCAATCTGTCCCGCATTGACCAGCTGACACTGCTTCAACGTCTATACGGCGAATTGTTGATACCCGATGCCGTTTGGCAAGAGGTTGTCGTGGAAGGTATAGGACAACCTGGTGCCAAGCAAGTCGAAGACGCTGATTGGATTCACGTTCGTACCGCGGCCAATCGCCCATTGATTCGAGCCCTGGAAAGGGATCTCGATGCTGGAGAAGCCGAGGCCATCGCTCTTGCTTCGGAGGTTGGCGCGGGTTTCTTGCTGATAGATGAACGTCTGGGGCGTGAAGCCGCCTTGCATTTGGGTGTGACCTGCATTGGCTTGATCGGCGTGTTAGTCGATGCAAAACGGAGAGGGCTCGTCGACCAAATCAAGCCAATGCTGGATGCCTTGCGAGATATCGCCGGCTTTTGGATCAGCGAATCGCTCTACCGGCGCATATTACTGGATGAGAGAGAATCACCAGGCTAACCTGGTATTCTGAATAGCCGCAAGCATTGCCCATGCTGAGCGGCACTTTCTTCCGTTGCCCCAGGCAGGGATCCACCCTACAACCAAGCGCCTCGCCCAGATTCAGGCGAGGCGCTCCTCTTGTAGCCCCAAGGGGATACCTTATAGAGGACTGTGTGAGTTCGTTAGGTATTACGTGAGGAGTCGGAGCTTTCATACCCGCGCTCGTCCAACATCGTCTTGATAGCGCGTTTCAGCTCGGGCAGATCGTTCTCTATGGTCAGCCAGACTCTTTCCAGGTCCACACTGAGATAGTCGTGTACCAGCACGTTTCGAAAACCGGAGATATTGCGCCATTCTATCTCTGGATGCGCACTTTGTGACGCGTCCGAGAGACGTTGTGTCGACTCAGCCATAGTTTGGAGGTTGCGCAACACGGCATCTTGAGTCAACGTCGAGCTCATAAACTGGTCCTTGCCGCCCTCGCTGACGTACCGCTCAATCCGTTCGACACACTCGCTGATGTGAATCAGGTAGAGCATATCGTCTTTCATAGCGGCTGTGCCTCTTCGATGACCTTATCACGGATATACCAATGCAAACCGGGCTCCGTCACGACGTCGACCTCTCGGTCAAGCAGATCTTGCAAATCCATCAACAGGCCGGCAAGATCGAAGAGACTACGCCCATCTTCCAAGTTCACGAGGAAATCCACGTCGCTATCCGGCCCCGCTTCCCCACGCGCTGCGGAGCCAAAGACACGTACGTTGTACGCGCCGTATTTGGCAGCAAGCTGCAGTATGTCTTCCCGTCTCGATTCAAGCAATTCTTCGATCGTCATAGCCTAACTCCCATACATAGTATAACTTTACTACTGTGAAAGTCAAGATTTCGCACAAAGAAAAACGCCCCGCCTTCCTCAGGCGGGGCGCTTGACCTGTAGCCCCAATGGGATACCTTTTAAAGGACTGTATTAGTTCGTTAGGTATCAGGCGGGAATGTGCCAATCGACGGCGACCGGCAGTTCGAACAGGTTTTCGCGTAGAAGACGGGTCGAGAAAAACATCACTTCCAAGTTTTCGATTTCACCCGTTGTCGGGTTGAGGCGGGCGATCACATCATCTCCCAACTCTTCTGTTTCCTGCTCTGGGTAGGGGGAGATTTTGTCGATATAAAGGATGTCCGCTGCGCGGTCGTATTTAAAACTCATTCGTGCTTCCATTCGATCTCTCCTTCAGCTAGTCTCCGGGCCATATAGGCTGTGATGATCCAATGGCGTTCGGGGGCAGCATCGCTGACGACAACGACCACAACATACTTGCCGTCGCGAACGGTATCGAACCAGCGTGTAAACAGTCGCGCATTCGCGAAGCGAGCGCTGCGACGCACAGCATCCGGTTTAGCCAGAGTATCGGCAATGCATGGGCGATATTGAGGAAGAAGATCAGGATGACGTTCAGCGATATGTTGTTCCCGCTCGCCCGTCATTTCGACTTGACTATTCAAGGGCAAGGAAAGAATAAAGTCATATCATAGCCCGTAAGTGTAGGTTGTTCTCCACTACGTGTATTATACTCAGCTTTTTCCCCGACGGCAAGATACTACCCAACAAAGAACGCCCCGCCTTCCTCAGGCGGGGCGCTTGACCTGTAGCCCCAAGGGGATTCGAACCCCTGTTTCCGGCTTGAGAGGCCGGCGTCCTAGGCCTCTAGACGATGGGGCCAAGCAGCGGTATTCTACCAGGGGATATGGCCTTTGTCAACCTCACTGTTGCGTGCTATACTTCCTTATAACGGAGGTAGTCCAATGCAGCAAATCGAAGTCGATACCAGTGACCGCCAGGCCTTTGAGGACATCACCATCCAGGTCCAAGCGGCAATCGAGCGCAGCGGGGTCGCCGACGGCATCTGCTACCTCTTTTGCCCGCATACCACCGCTGGCCTGACGCTCAACGAAAGCTGGGACCCCAGCGTCTGCCACGATATTGGCCTGGTCTTGGACGACCTGGTGAAGCAGCGCCCCGATTTCCGTCACGGCGAGGGCAATTCTCCGGCCCACGCCAAGACCAGCCTGATCGGCAGCAGCCTGGCAATGTTTGTCAGCGACGGCAAGCTGCTGCTCGGCTCCTGGCAGGGGGTTTTCCTGGCCGAGTTCGACGGCCCTCGCCGCCGCCGCGTGTTGCTCAAGGTCACAGCGGGGTAGGACGGATGAGCCAGCGAGTGATCGTCGTCGGCGCGGGGCCGGCCGGCCTGATGTCCGCCGGGCAGGCCGCGCTGCAGGGCGCCGAGGTGCTGCTGCTGGAAAAGATGGACCATCCAGCGCGCAAGCTGCACATCAGCGGCAAGGGCCGCTGCAACCTGACCAACGTCGCCCCGCTGGACGAGTTCATGGCCCATTTCGGTCCCAACGGTCTCTTCCTGAGACAGGCATTTCACCGTTTCTTTACCCCTGACCTGGTCGCTTTTCTCGCGGAACTGGGGGTGCAGACGGTAACTGAGCGGGGAGGGCGGGTCTTTCCCGCCAGCGGCGACGCCGGCCAGGTGGTCGACGCGCTGCTGCACTGGGCCGAGCGGAGCGGCGTGACGCTGCAAACCCAGTCCCCGGTGGAGCGGCTGCTGGTGGAGCGTGGGCGGATGCTCGGCGTGCAGGTCACCCGCATGACCTGGCGGATCTATCGCTCCGACGCGGTGGTCGTCGCCACCGGCGGCGCCTCCTACCCCGGCACCGGTTCGCGGGGCGATGGCTACCGCCTGGCCCAGTCGGCAGGCCACACCATCGTGCCAATCCGCCCGGCGTTGGTCCCGCTCGAAACCGCCGGCGACGTCGCCGCCCGCCTACAGGGACTTTCCCTGCGCAACGTGACCGCCCGGCTCCTGGTCGACGGGCAACAGCAGGCTGACGAGTTTGGCGAAATGATCTTTACCCACTTTGGCGTCTCCGGCCCGACCGTTCTCACGCTGAGCAGACGAGCCGTCGACGCGCTACGTGCCGGCCGGGAGGTGGCGCTCTCCATCGACCTCAAGCCAGCCCTCGACGAACAAAAGCTCGACGCCCGCCTCCTGCGCGACCTGGATGCTCACGGCAAGCGGCAGTTTCACACCCTGTTGAAAGGACTGCTGCCGCAAAAGTTGATCTCTGTCTGTGTCGACCAGGTCGCCATTCCAGCGGATAAACCTGGGCACCAGGTCACGGCCGAGGAGCGGGGACGGCTACGGGCCTGGCTGAAGGATTTCCGCCTGCCGGTCACGGGGCACCGTCCGCTGGCGGAGGCGATTGTCACCGCCGGCGGGGTCGATACGCAGGAGATCGATCCCCGCACCATGGCCTCGCGGCTGGTGGATGGGCTCTACTTTGCCGGCGAGGTGCTTGACTTTGATGCCGACACCGGCGGCTACAACCTGCAAGCCGCCTTCTCCACCGGCTGGCTCGCCGGTCAGGCGGCCAGTGTGCCTGTTGCGACGGGTAATTCTCAAGATACGAGGAGGAAAAATGGCGACGATCCAACGCACTTTCTCTGTCGGGGCTTCCCAGGATGACGTCTTTGCATTCCTGGCCGACCACGCCAACGACGTCCAGTGGCTGCCGGGGGTCACGGACGCACGAAATTTCACCGGCGAGGGCACTGGCTACGAGTGGGAGTTGACCTACAAGATGGCCGGCATATCCTTCAACGTCATCGGACAGGTCATCGAGCACGATCCGCCCCGCCGCCACGTCGTCGAGACGCGCAGCGGGATGGTGAGCAGGTGGGACTGGACCCTGGAACCAGAGGGGGACGGCACGCGAATATCCCTGCTGATGGAGTACACGATCCCGGTGGCCGCCGTGGGCAAGATCGCCGAAAGAATCCTGCTCAAGCAGAACGAAAAAGTGGCCGACGAGGGGATGGCGAACCTGCAGCGCATTCTCGGCGGACGAGAGACGGGATAGTCTCCCGGTTTCGTGTTGGTTCAACAAAACAACAAAAACCCGCCACGAATAAAGAACCGATGGTGATCTCGCTCGACCAACTGGAACGCCTGCTGCTCCACGTCCAGCGGCCCGGCCGCTACGTCGGCGGCGAGGTCAATGCCATCCGCAAGGATTGGGATGCCCACCCGTTCCGCGTCTGCCTCGCCTTTCCCGACGTTTACGAGCTGGGAATGTCGAACCTGGGCCTGGCAATTCTCTATGACATTTTGAACAACCAGGACGGCGTGCTGGCCGAGCGGACCTATGCCCTGTGGCCCGACATGGCCGCGGCGATGCGCCAGGCTGGCCTTCCCCTCTACAGCCTGGAAAGCTATCGCCCCGTAGCGGATTTCGACCTCGTCGGCTTCAGCCTGCCCTGCGAGGTGCTCTACACCAACGTGCTAGAAATGCTCGACCTGGCTGGCCTGCCCCTCCAGAGCGCGGAACGGGACGAGCGCCACCCGCTGGTCATCGCCGGCGGTCACGCCGCCTTCAACCCCGAGCCGATGGCCGATTTCTTTGACGCGTTCGTCGTCGGCGACGGCGAAGAAGCAATCGTGGAGGTAGTGCGGACCTGCCAGAGTGAGCGGGGGGAGCGCCTGGAACTGCTGCTCGCCCTGGCCCAAGTGCCGGGGGTCTATGTGCCCCGCTTCTACGACGTCAGCTACCACTCCGACGGGACCGTGGCCGAGGTCGCGCCCAACCGGCCGCAGGCGCCCCTGCCCATCCGGCGGCGGGTGGTGCCCGTGCTGCCCCCACCGCCGACCCGCCAGCTGGTGCCCAACATCGCCGTGGCCCACGACCGCGGCGTCGTCGAGATCCAGCGCGGCTGCACCCGCGGCTGCCGCTTCTGCCACGCCGGGATGATCACCCGCCCGGTACGGGAGCGTCCCCTGGAACAGGTGCTGCAGGCCGTGGACCAGGTCCTGCACCACACGGGGTACGAAGAGATCGCCCTGCTCTCCCTCTCGTCGGCCGACTATTCCCACATCGGCGAGCTGGTCGCCGCGTTGAACGAGCGCTATGCCGAGCACCCGCTCACCATCTCCCTGCCCAGCCTGCGCATCGAGTCCTTCTCCGTCGACCTGGCCGATGCCGTCAGCCGCGGCCGCCCGACCGGTTTCACCTTTGCCCCCGAGGCGGGCACCGAGCAGCTGCGGGAGCGGATCAACAAGCCCATCCCCACCGGGCAGATGTTGGAGGTGGCGCAAGAGACCTTCCAGCGCGGCTTTCGTACCATCAAGCTCTACTTTATGATCGGGCTGCCGGGGGAAACCGACGACGACGTCGCGGCAATCATCGACCTCTCCCACCAGGTACGGGCAATCGGCCGCCGCGTGCAGGGCCGCAAGGCACAGGTCAATGTCAGCGTGAGCACCTTTATTCCCAAGCCCCACACCCCCTTCCAGTGGCACCCCCTGGCCGCACTGGAAGAAATCGCGGCCAAGCAGCGGTTGATCCAGCAGCGCGTCCGGGGCCGGGGATTCAAGGTCAGCTGGAACGACTGCCGGCTCACGCGCGTCGAGGCGACCCTCTCGCGGGGAGACCGGCGCCTGGGGGCGGTCATTTGCCGCGCGTGGGAGCAAGGGGCCCGCTTCGACGGCTGGGGGGAGTGGTTCGACGAAGACGTGTGGAGCGCTGCCTTTCGCGCCACGGAGCTGGACCCCGCCAGCTATCTCTACCGCCAGCGGACGCGCGGCGAGGTTTTCCCCTGGGATCACTTTCACACCGGGGTGCGCAAAGCGTATCTCTGGTCGGAGTGGCAGTATAGCCTGGCCGGCCGCTCCTGGCCGGATTGTCGCCAGGCGTGCTATCACTGCGGGATCATGAGCGAGTTTGGCGACCTGTGGGCGCCCGGCTGGGGCTGTCCGCAGGGGGGAAGCGAGACGTGACGCCGCAGCGGCTGCGGATCACCTATGCCGTCGACGGGCCCCTGCGCTATGCCTCGAACCTGGACCTGGTGCGGGCCTGGGCGCGGGCGACGCGGCGGGCCGGGCTGGTCCCCCTCTATTCCGGCGGCTTTAACGCCCGCCCGCGCATCCAGAACGGGGCCGCCCTGCCGGTCGGTTTCTCGGCCCGCGGGGAGATGGTGGACCTGTGGCTGTCGCAGCGGGTAGAGATTGCTGCGGCGCGCCAGGCCCTGGCCGCCGTCCTGCCGGCCGGCCTGGCTATCCGCCACGTCGTCGAGGTCGACGAGGCGGAACCTGCTTTGCCCACGCGGGTCCAGGCGGCCGAGTACGCGGTGACGGTCGAGACGGGCGAACCCCACCACGAGATCCGGCAGCGGGTGGCGAACCTGCTATCTGCCGCCAGCCTGCCCCGCGAGCGCCGCGGGCGTCCCTACGACCTGCGACCGCTGATCGAGGAGCTCGCTGTCGCGCAAGAGCGAGCAGGCGCGGTTCTCTTGCACATGCGCCTCGCAGCCCGAGAGGGAGCGACTGGCCGCCCGGAGCAAGTCCTGGATGCCCTCGGCCTGGAGGAGGGGTTCTTTACCATCTGCCGCCAGCGGCTGCTGTTGTCAGAAGGTTGACAAATCGGCTGTTCCCGTTATAATACCCAGGTGGCCGGGCCACCACAGGCACGGCCCGTATCGTGTTTCAGGGAGGCGACGTCGTGTACGCGGTGATTCAAAGCGGTGGAAGACAATATCGAGTACAGCCGGGAGACCAGCTCCTGGTCGAAAAGCTGCCCGTTGCAGCCGGAGAAAAGATCGAACTGGACCAGGTGCTGCTGGTAGCTGGCGAGCAAGTCAAGATCGGCACCCCTCTCGTCGAGGGCGCCAGGGTGAGGGCAAGCGTCGTGGCCGAGGAAAAGGGCCCCAAGATCCGCATCTTCAAGTACCGCCCGAGAAAAAGGTATCGGAAGCGGGCCGGCCACCGGCAGACCTATACCCGGCTGCAGATCGACGAGATTGTCGTATAGGAGCGTGAAAAATGGCCCACAAAAAAGGTGCAGGAAGCAGCCGTAACGGGCGTGACAGCAACAGCAAGCGGCTCGGCGTCAAAAAGTTTGGCGGCGAAGCCGTGACGCCCGGTAATATCATCATCCGCCAGCGGGGCATGCGCATCAAGCCAGGCAACAACGTCGGCATGGGGCGCGACTATACCCTGTACGCCCTGTCCAATGGATACGTCCATTTTGAGCCGACCCGCGGCGGGCGCAAGCAGGTCAGTGTATACGAGGACAGGAGGTAACCGGTTGTGAAAAAGGATATCCATCCTGACTATTATCCAGAAGCCCAGGTGGTTTGCGCCTGCGGCAACAGCTGGACCGTCGGCGCAACCGTACCGCTGATTCGCACTGACGTCTGCTTCAAGTGCCACCCGTTCTTTACCGGCGAGCAGCGCATCGTCGATGCCGAAGGGCAGGTGGACCGCTTCCTCAGCCGCCTGCGCCGGCGAGACGAGATGCTGGCAGAGGAAGAGGCGCGCCGGGAGGCCGAGCAATCGCCGGAGCAAGAAATTGACGTGCTGGAATTGGGAAGCCGTGCCGAGACGCTGCTGAAAGAGGCCGGCGTCGTCACGATTGGCGATGCGCTGGAAAAACTCGCCGAGGGGGACGAGACGTTGACCAACTTGCGTGGCTTTGGCCTCAAATCGCTGGCGACGCTGAAAAAGCGGCTCCGGGCCCGCGGCTTTGTCCTGCCGGGGGACGACGTTTCCGAAACGCCCCCAAAGGACATTGTCGAGTAAGCGACCGTGTGATAACACAACGCGGGGGCAGGTGACTTTCACCTGCCCCCGATTCCGTTCAAAAGGAGCACGCATGTACGGAAAACCGAGCGGCGGGTGGATCGAGGTGATCTGCGGCAGCATGTTCTCCGGCAAGTCCGAAGAACTGATCCGGCGCGTGCGCCGCGCGGAAATCGCCCGCCAAAAAGTCCAGGTCTTTAAGCACAGCCTCGACACGCGCTATGCGCAAAAAGAGGTCGCCTCGCACAATGGGATCAAGCTGCAGGCAATCCCCGTGCACGACGTCGCACAGCTGCAAAGCCGCATCGAGACGGATGCGACGGTGATCGCCATCGACGAGGGGCAGTTTTTCACCATCGCCCTGGTCGATCTCTGCGGCGAATTGGCGGATCGCGGGATGCGGGTCGTCGTGGCCGGACTGGACATGGACTTTCGGGGCGAGCCCTTTGGCCCCATGCCCCTGATCATGGCCGCGGCGGAGCGCGTGGACAAGCTCCAGGCAATCTGCGTCGTCTGTGGCGGGCCGGCCAGCCGCACCCAGCGGCTGATCAACGGCGCCCCCTCGGCGTACGACGATCCGGTCATCATGGTCGGCGCGGACGAGGTGTACGAAGCGCGCTGCAGGGGATGTCACGAGGTGAAAAGATAGCATGCAGCTTCCACAAGCGATCGAACGGGTGCTGTTGGACGAGGCAGCGATCCAACGCCGGGTAACAGAACTGGCGGCCTACATCGACGCCGAGTACGCCGACGCCGGACAGCTGGTGCTCGTCGGCGTGCTGAAGGGCGCCTTTATTTTCATGGCCGACCTGACCCGCCGCCTGACCGTGCCGCACACGGTCGATTTCATCGCCCTCTCCAGTTACAACAAGAGCACGACCCGCAGCGGCGAAGTGCGCTTGATCATGGATACCCGCACGGCGTTGGTGCAGCGGCACGTCGTGGTGGTCGAGGACATTGTCGATTCGGGGCACACGCTCGAGTACCTGATCCGGAACTTGGCCGCCCGGCAGCCAGCCTCACTGCGCACGTGCGCCCTGCTGAGCAAGCCGGATCGCCGCGAGGTCGACGTCGCCATCGACTACCTCGGCTTTGAGATTCCGGACGTCTGGGTCGTGGGGTACGGCCTCGATTACGCCGATCGATACCGGACCCTGCCGTACATCGCCGAGTTGAAACGAGCAGTATACAGTTCATGAGCCGTTGTCACGAGGGAGGGCCAAGAGATGAGCTTGCAGGACAACATCGCCAGGATTTTGATATCCCCGGCAGAAATCCAGTCGCGGATCGAGACCCTGGCGGCCGAGATTAACGCCGCCTATACGGACGAGGATCGCCCCCTTCTCGTCTGCGTGTTGAAGGGGGCGTTCTTGTTCCTGGCCGACCTGACTCGTTTCCTCGACATGCGGCACGAGATCGATTTTATGGAGGTCTCTTCCTACGGCGCGGGAACCCGGAGCAGCGGGGTGGTGCGCATCCTGCTCGACCTGGAGCGGAACGTCGAAGGCCGGCACGTCCTGATCGTCGAGGATATCGTCGATACGGGGCGGACGCTGAGCTATATGATCCGCCACCTGAACGCCCGCAACCCGGCCAGCATCCGCATCTGCACCCTGCTGAGCAAGCCCTCCCGCCGCCAGATCGACGTGAGGGTCGATTGGATCGGCTTTGAGGTCCCGGACGAGTTTGTGGTGGGCTATGGGCTGGACTATGCCGAAGAATATCGCAACCTGCCCTACATCGGGGTGCTGCGGCCCGAGGTCTACCGGGACTAGTACACGCAGGCGAAAATACCCCGCCGGTTCTATGCCTGCCCTGGATTCCCGCGCCTGTCCCCACGAATCCGCGGGGACAGGCGCGGGGATTTGCGGGAATCCGGGCCACAGGCCTCGGTAAGCGGCCAAGTCGGCGTTTCCGACGGGGATCTGACGATCCCCTCCGAGCA
>JAFGEI010000138.1 GCA_016931695.1 Anaerolineae bacterium
GCCCGGGGCAGGCTGCTCAGAATGACATCTATGCAATTTCGACAACCAGATGTGTCTCTGCGGCCAGATTTTGGATCTACTGAGACTACCAGAGGAACCAATCCCCGACAGGGGACCGGTCCCCTGTCGGGGACTTGGCCGCTGAGCGCGAGGGGTTAGCCCCGCGCGGTTCAGCGGCCAACATCCCCAGGCAAATCGCCTGAACAATTACGACGAAAATTCGCTCCCAACACGCCGGATTGTTCCTGTCGTCGCGCCACGCGGCTGTTGTCATTTGACACGGCTGGCGGTGCATGTTATACTCCCAGCCACAACAGAATACAGCCTCGACAAAGGTGCCCCAAAGCCCGGATGCTAGGGGCACAAGGGGGAAAGCCGGTCCAAGTCCGGCGCTGTCCCGCAACTGTAGCAGCGGCCATACCCGCTGAAGCCAGAATACCCGCCTCTGTCGGCGCTCACAAAACCTTCGCGGAAAGGGGGGTGGCGCTTGCACCGATTTTGACCCTTCCCCCTCGCACGTGGGGGGAAGGGTTTTTTTGCTGGAGCTATTCGCTCGTCACTGTGACAAGGAGGTTATCGTGACCCGTTTACTGTTCGCAATTTTGATAGTGGGGGTTCTACTCACGGTTGCTGTTCTCCCTGCCTCGGCAATAGACCCGGTGGAGACGGCCCTGGGCTATCTGGCTGCCCAGCAGCAGGCGGATGGCGGCTTTACCAATGGTTTCAGTGCCGGGTCGGACCTGGGCACGACCTGTGACGTGATCCTGGCGATCGCCGCTGCCGGGCAGGACCCCAGCGATTGGCGTTCCGCCGGCGGTTACTCGCCGTTGGACTACCTGGCGTCCCAGGTGGCGTCGGGGGCGGCCGACACGGTCGGGCTGCAGGCCAAGGTAGCCCTGGCGCTACGCGCGACGGGGCTGGACCCGGCGGATTTCGCCGGGCGGGACCTGGTGGCTGAGCTGGAGGCGGCTTACGACGGGACGACCGGCAGTTATGGCTCGAACGTCGTCGACCAGGCGCTGGCGATGCTGGCCCTCTTCCACGCCGGGCGGCCGGTGCCGGACCCGGCAGCCCAGTACCTGCTGGCGAACCAGACCACGGACGGGGCCTGGGCGCTGTTTGGCGGCACGGCTGCCGCGACCGGCGACACCAACACCACTGCCCTGGCTATCCAGGCCTTGCTGGTCACCGGTCATCGCGACGAGATCGGGGCCGCTTTCGCCTATCTGCAGCGCGTGCAGAACGACGACGGCGGCTTCCCATACCAGAGCCCGTCCGCCTATGGCACCGACACGGATGCCAACTCGACCGCCTACGTCTACCAGGCGCTCCTGGCAGCAGGGGAACCGATGGTGAACTGGACGCCGGCGGGCGTCGATCCGCTGGGGGCGCTGGGGAACCTTTACGATCCGGACAGCGGGGCTTTTTTCTGGCAGGGAGCGCTCCCGTTCCCCAACGTCCTGGCGACCGCCCAGGCGATCCCGGCGCTGCGGGGCTATTCTTTCGTCGAACTGCCGCGGGTTAGCCTGGCCAGTCCCCCCGCCGCAGCGCCGGCCCCGGTCTTGCTGCCGGCCTCCGGTGGCCTGTCCTCCCTGCCCCTGCTGGCCCTGGTTGGCGCGGCGATGCTCGGGGCGGGGCTCGTTCTTTCCCGGCGATCCTGGTGAGCCTGCGCGGTCTGGTTCGCGTTTTCCGTCGAGCCGCGATAGTGGGCGGGCTGCTGCTGGTTGTCGCACTGCTGGCGCCCACGTTGGCCGCGGCACAGACCGCCTCTCCCCACCGGGCGGGAGTGGTCGTCGTCCACGGCGACGGGCGCGTGGTCACCCGCTGCGTCAGCTTTGACGAAGAAGCGATCAGCGGAGCGGATCTGCTGCGCCGCTCCGGCCTCCCGGTGACGCTCTCCGCCTACGGCGGCCTGGGATACGGCGTCTGCGCCATCGACGGCGAAGGGTGCTGGGATGCACAGGACTGTTTTTGCCACTGCCAGGGGGAAAGCTGCGCCTACTGGACCTACTCGCACCGCCAGGCGGACGGCTCGTGGGCTATCTCGGGGCTGGGGGCCAGCGCGTGGATGGTGGGCGATGGCGACGTGGAGGGGTGGGTGTGGGGCGATGGAACGACGGCGCCGCCGCTGTTTTCGTTTGGCGAGATTTGTTCTTCCAACCCGGCGGTCTTGCCGACCGCCGTACCGACCCGCTCGCCATCCCCTACGCCGACGTCCCAGCCGACCGTCGTGCCGACCCGCTCGCCATCCCCTGCGCCGACGTCCCAGCCGACCGCCGTGCCGACCCGCTCGCCATCCCCCGCGCCGACGTCGATGCCGACTGCCGCGCCAACTGACCAGCCCGCTCTGCAGCCGGCGGCCCCGCCATCCGCTTTGCCCGCTGCCGGTCCGGCAGATTATGCCGTTTACGGCTTGCTGGTGTTGTTTTTGTTGCTGGGGTTGGTGTGGGGGTTGTCGCAGCGGAGGTGAGCGTGGGTCGGATGGCCAGCGGGGCGATTTACGCCTTGAGTGCGGCAATGGGGATACTGGCTTTTGCCTCCCCCTTTCTCACCGCCGCTCAAACTGGCACGGCGCTGTCGGGGGCGAAGGCGGCGCTGGCCATGATGGCCCTGATCGGATTGTCCCTCGTCGCCTTGCTGATCGAGATGCAGGGGCGTTCGCTAGACGCGCGCACCGTCGCCTTGCTGGGGGTGCTGGTTGCGACGACCAGCGTGCTGCGGTTTGTCGAAGTGATCCTCCCCATGCCCGGCGGCTTTTCCCCGGTCTTTGTGCCGATTATCCTCGCCGGGTACGTCTTTGGTGCCCGCTTTGGCTTCCTGATGGGCGCCTTTACCCTGCTTGTCTCGGCAATGATCACCGGCGGGGTGGGGCCGTGGCTGCCCTACCAGATGTATGCGGCGGGCTGGGTGGGCATGACGGCGGGATGGCTGGGCCGGGCGGGCGGGGGGAACCGGGCAATGGCGGCCCGTTCCCTGGCCCCCCGGCATTTGATCTTACTGGCTGTTTTCAGTTTCGCGTGGGGGTTCTTGTACGGCGCGATCATGAACGTCTACTTTTGGCCCTACGCGGTCGGGAGTGCGGAACAGAGCTGGGCGGCGGGCATCGGGTTCGCCGAGATGCTGTCCCGATACGCCGCCTTTTACGCCGTGACCTCGTTGGGCTGGGACCTGTTGCGCGCGATCGGCAACGTGGTGCTCATCCTGCTGCTGGCGTCACCGACGGTGCGGGTGCTGCAGCGCTTTCGACAGCGCTTCCACTTTGCGGTACAGGCGGCGCATGATTGACGTGCGGGTGTGGCTGCTGTGGGCGCTGACCGCTCTGGTCGCCGCTTCGTCGACGCGGAACCCGCTCTACATCGTCCTGCTCCTGCTTGTAGTCGCCCTCGTGGGGGTTTTCTGGGCGCCCGCTCACCGCCGCCTGCCGCTGGCGCCGCTGCGCTTCGCCCTCGTCGCCGTGCCCCTGGCGGCGGCGTTCAGCGGCCTGACTGCTCACCTGGGGGATACCGTGCTTTTTTGCCTGCCTCCCTGGCTCCCCCTGCTGGGCGGAGCAGTGACGTTGGAATCGCTGGTTGCCGGGACGATAAACGGCCTCACCCTCACCGTCATCTGGGGCGCTTTTGCGGTCTTGAACCAGGTGGCGGCGGTGCACGAGCTGGTGCGGCTGGCGCCGCGCGCCTTCCGCGATGCCGGGCTGGTGCTCTCCATCGCCCTGACCTACCTTCCGCAGACCAGCCGCAGCCTGGCCCGCATCCGCGAGGCGCAGGCCGTGCGCGGGCATCGGCTGCGCGGCCCGCGCGATTGGCTGCCGATCCTGATCCCGCTGCTGATCAGCGGCCTGGAGCGCTCGACGGGGCTGTCCGAGGCGATGGTGGCGCGGGGCTATGGCGCGGTCTCTGACCGCCCCCAGCCGCTGCCCGCACGGGGCTTGTTGGCACTGGGACTCTTTTTGCTGTTGGGCGGCTGGATGACCTGGCTGTTTGTTCCCCGTTGGGCAGCTGGGGCGCTGGCGGCAATGATCGCCGGCGGCGGGCTCGTCGGCGCTGTCGTCTGGTGGGGAGGGCGGTCCGTGCAGCGCACGACTTACCGGGTGCACCGCTGGGGCTGGCGGGATGTCGGCGTGATGCTGGGCTGCAGCCTCCTACTGCTCCTGGTGCTGCTGCCCCTGGGCGGCCAGCGAACGCTGGCCTACAATCCCTACCCGCTGCTCGCCGCGCCGCCCTTTGACCCGCTCGTCGGGCTGGGATTGCTGGGGCTGCTCGCCCCCGCAGCGGCGGCCCCAGGCCCCAGGCGGCCGGCAGCATGATCCGCTTCGACCGCTTTCGCTACACCTATCCCGGCGCGTCCCAACCGGCCCTGGCCGACGTCACCTTTGCCGTCGAGCAGGGGGAGCTGGTCCTGGTGACCGGCCTGTCCGGCGCGGGCAAGTCGACACTGCTGCGCTGCATCAATGGGCTGGTGCCCCATTTCAGCGGCGGGCAGGTGGGAGGGGTGATCGCGGTCGCCGGTCACGACCCCGTTGCCGAGGGGCCGGCGGTGTTGAGCCAGATCGTCGGTTTTGTCTTTCAGGACCCGGAATCCCAGTTTGTCGTCGACGAGGTGGCGGACGAGATCGCTTTTGCCCTGGAAAACGCCGCCGTTCCGCGCCCAGAGATGCGCGCGCGGGTCGAAGCGGTGCTGGAGATGATGGGCCTCACGCCCCTGCGCCGGCGGCGGATCGATACGCTCTCCGGGGGCGAGAAGCAGCGCGTCGCCATCGCCGCAGCCCTGGCGCTCCGGCCGCAGATTTTGCTGCTCGACGAACCGACCTCCCAGCTCGACCCTCGCGCCAGCGAAGAGGTGCTACAGGCGCTGGTGCGCCTCAATCGCCAGCTGGGGCTGACGATCCTGCTGTCCGAACACCGCCTGGAGCGGGTGCTCCCCTACGTCGACCGGATGGTCCACCTGCCGGGGCCGGGCCAGCCGCCGCAGGCCGGCCCGCCCCGTTCCGTGCTGCGCCACGTCGACCCGCTGCCGCCGCTGGTCGCGCTGGGCAGGGCGCTGGCGTGGGAGCCGCTGCCACTCTCGGTTGAGGAAGGACGGCCGTTTGCGGAACGGGCGCTGCAGGACTGCCAGGTTCGACGGGCTAGCTCGCCGGCAGTCCTTGGGGACCTGGAGCCGATCCTGAAAGTCGAGAACCTCTCGTTCGCCTTTGCTGGCCCGGTGGTGCTCCAGGGGGTCAATCTCGTCGTTCGCCGCGGCGAACTGGCGGCGTTGATGGGGCGGAACGGCGCGGGCAAGACGACGCTGCTCAGGTGTATCGTCGGGCTGCTGCAGCCGCAGGAGGGAGAGATTGCCCTGGCGGGCCGGTCGATCTGGGGCCGGGAAACAGCCGAGGTCTGCCGCCAGGCCGCCTACCTGCCCCAAGAGCCGGACAGCCTGTTGTTTGCCGATACCGTGGCCGAGGAACTGTGGGTTACGCTGCGCAATCACGGCCTGCAGGCGCAGCCGCCCATCCACCCCCACGCGCTGCTCGACCGCCTGGGACTGCAGGCGGTGCGCGCGGCCTATCCCCGCGACCTGAGTGTGGGGCAGCGGCAGCGGGTGGCGCTGGGGGCGGTCACGGTCACTGCGCCGCGCTTGCTGCTGCTCGACGAACCGACGCGGGGGATGGATTACGCCGCCAAAGAGTCTCTGCTTGCCCTGCTGCGCGAATGGCGGGCGGAAGGGATGGGCGTCCTGCTGGTGACCCACGACGTCGAGCTGGTCGCTCAGGCCGCCGACCGGGTCATCGTCCTGGAGCAGGGCCGGGTCGTCGCTGACGGCCCGCCGGCGGAAGTGTTGACCGCCGACGCCGATTTTGCGCCGCAGGTCGCCCGGCTCTTTCCCGCTTGCGGCTGGCTGACGGCTGCCGAGGCGCTGGCGCGCCTCACCCCTCCTGCTGCCCGGCCGATCCAATCGTCCGCGGAAGGGGATGCGGCTTGAGGGTCTGGATGCGCCCCCACCTGTCGGCCTCGATCCGCCACGCCCGGTCCTCGGGTATCGGCCGGGTCAGCAGCCCCTGGTGGATGTCCGGGTGACGGGCGAAGCGGTGTTCCCGCACCAGCACGTGAATGCCGCCGTTCTTGCGCTCCCGCGTCACCTCGATGATCTCAAAATCCCGCCCCGCCTCCGCGCCCACCGGGGCGTTATCCCGGCGCAGGCTCGTACCGGCGGTGCAGAGGACCACTTTGAGCAGGCGGTCGGTGTGGACAAAGAGCGGTTGGGGGACGCGCTCGTCGACGCTTCGCAGTTGCCATTGGAGCATGGAAAAGGTCAGCGCAGCCGTAAAGGAGGCGCAGGCCAGGCAGTAGGTGACGGTAAAGATCGTTCTCTGCAGCAGGGTGATGGGCTCTACCGCCGTCTTGTAGAGGATAAAGGCCACTGCCATCGAGACGATGCCCAGGGCAAAGAGGCCGACCACGATAAAGCCAGGGGACAGGATGGGGAGCGAAACGCGGTAAATCTGGGCGGCCCATTTTCTCTCTCGCAGTTCGTAGCGCACGGCAAAGAGTCCGAAAAAGGCGAGCGCGGCCAGCAGGACGCCGATCACGCTGGTCAGGTGGTGATGGATCGACTGGGGCTCTTGCGCCCACTTGAACGCCCACAGGAGCAGGATGACGAAAGGAGGCGCCAGACCCAAAAAACCGCCGCGGGTGAAAAAATCTTGGAACGGCAGGGGGCCTTGCTCCCATCCGGCGACGTCGCTCTTGCAGCGGGGGCAGATACGCTGCTCCTGGATCCTGGAGCGACAGTGCGGGCAGCGGCTTGCGGGGTCTTGCAGTACGCGCCGGCAGCGGGGGCATACGAGCTGGGGATCAGTGTATTCTCCGCGACATGTTTTGCAGGTTGCCATGGTGAAAACGCCTCGTATCGGTTGCTATTTCGTGCAACTGTCTGAGCAATGACTGTTTTGTGACATCTTATCCCCCGTGTCGCCGTCGCATCGTCTCTCTCTTGCGTGTTGCTGAACCCCCATCGCCCGCCGGGCAAGTGAGCGTACACCAAAACTTGGCAGGGAGACTATCCGCCGTCGTTGGGCAGGAAAAGATGCCAAAGGGTCGTTGCAAATCAGGATAGCACATTTTGCTGCCTGGGGCAAATGGCTGGCCGAGCCGGACCAGTTGTCTACAAGTTCCGCTTGTGGTAAACTATACGTACAGGCAAGATTTACAGTGCTCGAAAGACGTCCTATAGTTTGTCAAGGCCCAAAAACGATACCAGGAGCAAGTAAGTAACGGCAAACAGACGCATTGATCCTGCGGAGC
>JAFGEI010000139.1 GCA_016931695.1 Anaerolineae bacterium
TAAATCAAGGGCAAGAGCAGGACGAAAAACTCTTCCTCCCCCATCGTGGTCACGATCTGGAATGGCCAGTCAAGGGCAGGGCTGAACTGTTGAAACCAAAGCACGACCTCAATGCCCCAGTCCAATATGCTGTCCATCTTTTTCTCCTTGTACGGACGGGTAACTGCTCAGCCAGTCGCCCCTGGATGCTTTTCCAAGCACGGAGGGGGTTTGTGGGTGTCTCACCCGCATCTCTCCCCTTTCCCGCTGCGCTGGACCTTGTTCCGGCCTTGGGAGGTCATCCCGGCGACTCGCCTGAGCAGTTGCACGGATGGTAGCAATCAACCCCAGTGATAATCGCTGGGGTTGATCTGTCTGACGTCAAGTTGTCAATTATCGGCGCCCATTCAGGCGGATGAGTTAGAAATATGCCGGGCTCGTTTCCTCCTGCCCAACACCGACCACCTCCACCGCCTGGGGGCCCTTGGGGGTGTCTTCGATCAAGAACTCGACCCGCTGTCCCTCTTCCAGGTTGCGGTATCCTTCTCCCTTGATGGCGGAAAAGTGGACAAAGACGTCATCCCCTCCCTCATCGTCGGGGCGGATAAAGCCATAGCCCTTGACACGGCTGAACCACTGAACAGTACCTTGCTTCTTGTCCATAACTTGCACTATCCTTCCTTTCTTAGAAACTTGCTATCCTCCAAACGAGGCAACGAACGAGACCATACCACAAGTTGGCCGTCTTGTCAAATGCGGCTTGACTTTTTCCCCCCACAAGATACAATGAGCCTGAGGCTATCTATATCGCCGAGGGAGATGAGGTATGAGCTATCACGTTCTGGTAGTCGATCCGAACGAAGCGTTTGCGACGATGCTGCGCATCGGGTTAGAGGAGATGGGGGGGAACCAGGTCGAAATCGCCGCCAACGCCAGAGAAGCGACGCGGGCGGTGGCGAGCAAAAAATTTGACCTGGCTATCGTCGACATGGGATTGACCGACGTCTCCGGCCCGCGCCTGGTCCGCGCCCTGTGCCACGAGTATCCCAACATGCGATTGGTGGTGATTCCTCTCGATGAGGACAAGATACCCGCTGAGCTGCAAGACGTCAATATCGCGGGGGTGCTTCCCAAGCCTTTCTTTCTCCCCGAGCTGCCGGCGCAAATCGCGGCCTTTATGGGCGATGAAGCGCCGCCAGGCCTGGAGGGGTTATTTTCGCCACCGGGCCCTGCAGAACCGACGGTGCCTGTTGTGGAGGAACCGCCCGCCGAGGCGGAACCGGAGCCTGTCGCGGAACCGGAACCCATCGTTGAGCTGGAGCCTGTTGTGGAGGAACCGCCTTCGAGCGGCCCGGTCGAACAAAAGCCGCTGCCGACAGAAACGCCGCTCCGCCACGACGAGATCGTGCAGGCAATGTCCCGCCTGGCCCAAGAGGTGGGCGCTGACGCCGTGCTGCTCACCGACGGCGGGCAGCTGCTGGCCCATGCCGGGCGATTGCAGGAGAGAAGAATCAACCAGTTAGCCCCGCTCGTTGGCACGCTGTGGGAGTCCTCGACCCAGGTGGCCCGGGTGCTCAAGAAGCGCCAGGGCCGCTTTGAGGAAACGATCCAGGGTTCTGACTACCTGCTCTATTGCATGGTTCTGTCCGAGGGCCTGGTCCTCTCTGTCGTCGTCACCGGCCGCGCCTCCCTGGGGATGATCCGCCACCGGGCAAAGGAAACGGCAGAGACGGTGCGGGGGCTGATGGCGACGTGACCGAACAACTGATCTTGATCGACGGCCATGCCCTGGCCTATAGGGCGTTCTATGCGCTCCCCCTGGAAGGCTTTGCCACGCGCGATGGCGAACCGACCAACGCCACCTATGGCTTTACCGCGACCCTGCTCAACATTCTGCAAGAGTACCAACCCCGCTACATCGCGGTCTGCTTCGACGCCGGCATGTCGGGACGGGACGAGATCTATGCCGAATACAAGGGGCACCGCGAGCGCATGCCCGACGAGATGCGCATCCAGATGGGACGCATCCGCCAGGTTGTCGAGGCCTTTGGGATCCCGATCTTTGAGCAGGAGGGCATCGAGGCGGACGACCTGTTGGGAACGCTGGCGCGCCAGTCGGCGGAGCAAGGGGTCGATACGCTGATCGTCACCGGCGACCGCGACCTGTTGCAGTTGATCGCCCCGCGCGTGCGCGTCTTTCTCTCCGGCCGCCGTCTCTCCGAGGGCCAGGTTTACGACCAGGCCGCGGTGCAGGAGCGCTACGGCGGCCTGACGCCGCAGCAGCTGCGGGACTATAAGGCGCTGGTCGGCGACCCGTCGGATAACATTCCCGGCGTCAAGGGGGTCGGCGACAAGACGGCGACCCGCTTGCTGTCCGATTACGGCTCCCTGGAAGCGATCTATGAGCGGCTGGACGAGGTCGAAAAGGGGCGCTTTCGTTCGGCGTTGGAAGCAGGACGCGAGCAGGCGTTCCTCAGCCGGCAGTTGGTCACCATCCTGACCGACCTGCCGGTCGAACTCGACCTGGCGGCCTGCGCCACGCAGCACTACGAGCGGGCCCAGGTCGCTGACCTGTTCCGCGAGCTCGAGTTCCGCACCCTCGTCGACCGGCTGCCCCAGGCCGGGGGAACGGCGCAGCAGATGTCCTTTTTTGATGCCGCAGCGCCGGAGGCCGAACGGCCCTCCGCGACAGCGCATCACCTGGTTACCGACGAGGGGCAACTGCGCGCCCTGATCGAACGGCTGGCCCTGGCGGACATGATTTCCTTCGACACCGAGACCACCTCGACCGATCCCTTGCAAGCCAGACTGGTCGGCCTGGCTTTTACCGACCGGGAAGGGGAAGGCTGGTACGTCCCGGTGGGCCATCGGACGGGGGAGCAGCTGCCGTTGGAGCAGGTGCTGGCGGCGCTCCGCCCCCTGATGGGGGACCCTGAGCGCCCCAAGGTGGCCCACAATGCCAAGTATGACCTGGAGATGCTGGCTCGCTATGACGTGCCGGTGCGCGGCCTGGCCTTTGACACCATGATCGCCGAATGGCTCACCGATCCCGCCAGTCGCAACCTGGGGCTCAAGAACCTGGCCTTTGTCCGGCTGGGGATTGAGATGACGCCCATCCAGGACCTGATCGGCTCGGGGCGCAACCAGGTCACCATGGTCGAGGTCGACGTGGCCCGAGCGGCTGCCTACGCCGCCGCTGACGTCGACGCCACCTTGCGGCTGGTCAAGCCGCTGGAAGCCGAGCTGCGCCAGAAGGGGCATTGGAAGCTGTTCGTGGAGATGGAGATGCCCCTGGTAGACGTGCTGATGGCGATGGAAATGACCGGCGTGGCGCTGGACGTCGCCTTCTTGGAGCAGATGTCGGCGCAGCTGGAGCGCCGCCTGGTCGATCTGGAGCAAGAAATCTACCGCCTGGTCGGCTACGAGTTCAACATCAACTCCAGCCAGCAGATGGCCAAGGCCTTGTTCGAGGACCTGGGCCTGTCGGTAGAAGGGGTCTCCCGCACTTCGACCGGGCGCTATTCCGTCGCCGCCGGCGTGCTCGAGCTGCTGGTGGGCAAACACCCGGTCATCGAGCGCATCCTGGAGCAGCGGGAACTGGCCAAGCTCAAGTCGACGTACACCGACGCCCTGCCGGCGCTGGTCAATCCCCACACGGGGCGGCTGCACACTTCCTACAACCAGACCGGCACGGTCACCGGGCGCATCTCGTCCAGCGAGCCAAACTTGCAGAACATTCCCATTCGCTCCGACCTGGGGCGCCAGGTGCGTCGCGCCTTTGTCGCCCGCCCCGGCTGGCTGCTGCTGGGGGCGGATTACTCGCAGGTCGAACTGCGGGTCCTGGCCCACATCTCGGGCGACCCCAGCCTGCTCGCCGCCTTTCAGCGCGGCGAGGACATCCACGCCACCACCGCCGCCGCGATCTTTGACGTCGACCTGGCGTCCGTCACCTCCGCGCAGCGCCGTTTTGCCAAGACGGTCAACTTTGGCCTGCTCTATGGCATGGGGGCCTACAGCCTGGCCCGCCAGACCAGCCTGACCCAGGCAGAGGCGGAGAATTTCATCGCCCAGTACTTTGACCGCTTTCCCCAGGTGCGCGCCTATCTGGACGCGACCGTCGCCCAGGCCAAGAACAAGGGGTACGTCGAGACCCTGCTGGGCCGCCGGCGTTACTTCCCGGTGCTGCAGACCTCTGACCGCGGGCAGCACCAGGCCCGGCGGCGGGCGGAGCGCGAGGCGATCAACACCCCGGTCCAGGGTTCGGCGGCGGACATTATCAAGCGCGCTTCGCTGCTGCTCCACCGCGCACTGCGGGAGAAGGACCTGCAGGCGGAGATGATCATCCAGGTTCACGACGAACTGGTGCTGGAAGTGCCCCGGGCAGAGTTGGAGGTCGTCGCGTCGTTGGTGCGCCAGGTGATGGAATCCGCCTACCCCCTGCGCGCGCCGCTCAAGGTGGACCTCAAGACGGGGGCGAACTGGTTCGAGATGCGGTGAGCTTTCCCGCCCCGAAAAGTCGCAACCCCATCTTTGCACTCCAAACGCCTTGCTTGCTGGGGTTCGACCGCCGCTTGTAGAGATATACAACACTGCAATTGCCCGCGGGTGGGGGATGGAAGACAGGTATGGGGCAGGAACAAATTGTCGTTCGCGGTGCGCGTGAGCACAATCTCAAGAACGTCACGGTCGAGATTCCCCGTGACCGGATGGTCGTCATCACGGGCATCTCGGGCTCGGGCAAATCCTCGCTGGCCTTTGACACCATCTTTGCCGAGGGGCAGCGCCGCTACGTCGAGTCCCTCTCCGCCTACGCCCGCCAGTTCCTGGGGCAGATGGAGAAACCGGACGTCGACCAGATCGAAGGGCTCTCCCCTGCCATCTCGATCGACCAGCGCGGCGTATCTCACAACCCGCGCTCGACCGTCGGCACGGTGACCGAGATCTATGACTACCTGCGCCTGCTCTACGCCCGGATCGGCATCCCTCACTGCCCCCGATGCGGACGCCAGGTCAGCCGGCAGTCGGCCGAGCAGATCGTCGACGCCGTCCTGGCCCTGCCCGCCCAGACCCGCTTCCAGGTGCTGGCGCCGCTGATCAGGGACCGCAAGGGGCATCACCAGGCGATTTTCGAGGACGTGCGCAAGGCCGGCTTTGTCCGCGTGCGGGTCGACGGCACGGTGTACGACGTCGACGACGAGATCGAACTCGACCGCTACAAGATGCACACCATCGAGGCCGTGGTCGACCGGCTGGTGGCGCCAGGGGAGCAGGGGGACGGGGACGCGAGCGGCGGTTCGTTCGCCAGCCGCCTCACCGACTCGATCGAGACCGCCCTGCGCCTGGGCGACGGCATGGTGATCGTCAACGACGTCTCGGCCGACCCGCCCCGCGACCTGTTGTTCTCCGAGCAGCTGGCCTGCCCCCACTGCGGCATCAGCTTGCCCGAGATCGAACCGCGCACCTTTTCCTTCAACAGTCCGCACGGCGCCTGCCCCACCTGCCAGGGGCTGGGCGTGCAGCAAGAGCTGGACCCCGATCTCGTCGTGCCCAACCCGGACCTCAGCCTGGAAGAAGGGGCGGTCCAGGCCTGGAACACGAACGACCGCGACGGCTACTACTGGCAGATGTTGGAGGCGGTGGCCGAGCATTATCACGTTCCCCTCGACCGGCCGTGGGGAAGGTTGACCGCTGCCCAACAGCGCATCTTTCTCTATGGCAGCGGCGAGGATGAAATCTCGCTCTCGTACACCAGCCGGGAAGGGCGGCGCAGCGCCTATCAAACCCGTTTCGAGGGCGTCATCCCCAACCTCCAGCGTCGCTACCGGGAGACGACCTCCGACTATATCCGCGGCAGGATCGAGGAATTCATGACCCGCCGGCCCTGCCAGGACTGCGGCGGCAGCCGCCTGCGGGCAGAGGCGCTCGGCGTCACCGTCGCCGGCCACTCGATCCACGAGATCGTCGCCTGGCCGATTGCAAGCCTCTTGAAGTGGGTTGAACGTCTGACGGGTTTCAGGTTTCAGGTTTCAGTCTCTGAGACAGAGAACCTGAAACCTGAAACTGCCCTCACCGAGCGGGAGTGGCTCATCGCCCGCCGCATCTTTAAAGAGGTCCACGCGCGCCTGCAGTTCATGGTCAACGTTGGCCTCGACTACCTGGCGCTGAACCGGACCGCCGAGACGCTGGCCGGGGGCGAGGCCCAGCGCATCCGCCTGGCGACGCAGATCGGCTCGCAGCTGATGGGCGTGCTCTACGTGCTGGACGAGCCGACCATCGGCCTGCACCAGCGGGACAATGCGCGGCTGATTCGGACGCTGCTCGATATGCGCGACCTGGGGAACACGCTGCTGGTGGTGGAGCACGACGAGGCCATGATTCGCGCCGCCGACTGGATCATCGACCTGGGCCCTGGGGCCGGCGAGCACGGTGGCGAGGTGGTCGCGGCTGGCCCCCTGGCCGAGATCCTGGACCATCCCGCCAGCCTCACCGGCGCCTATCTCTCGGGACGGCGCCGTATCCCGGTCCCCGCGCAGCGGCGGAGCGGCAGCGGCGAGGCGATCCGGGTTTACGGCGCCCGCGAGCACAATCTGAAGAACATTGACGTGCGCATCCCCCTCGGCATGCTGGTCTGCATTACCGGCGTCTCGGGCTCGGGCAAATCGACCCTGCTGGTCGACGTGCTCTACCGGCGGCTGGCCCAGATGCGGCACGGCTCCCGCAATCCAGCCGGCGATCACGATCGCATCGCGGGCGGGGATCGGATCGACAAGATCATCAACATCGACCAATCCCCCATCGGCCGCACGCCGCGCTCCAACCCCTCTACCTACACCAACCTCTTTACCCCCATCCGCGACTTGTTTGCTTCCTTGCCCGAGTCCAAAATCCGCGGCTATCGCGCTGGCCGCTTTTCGTTCAACGTCAAGGGCGGGCGCTGCGAGGCGTGCCAGGGGCACGGCACGCTGCGCATCGAGATGCAGTTCCTGCCCGACATCTATGTCCCCTGCGACGTCTGCCACGGCCGGCGCTACAACCGCGAGACGCTGCAGGTGCGCTTCAAGGGCAAGAACATTGCCGAGGTGTTGGAGATGACCGTCGACGAAGCGAGCGAGTTCTTTGCCGCCATCCCGACCATCCAGCGCCGGCTGACGACCCTGCACGAGGTCGGCCTGGGCTACATCCGCCTGGGGCAGCCGGCCCCGACCCTGTCCGGCGGCGAGGCGCAGCGGATCAAGCTCTCGCGCGAGCTTTCGAAGCGGGCCACCGGCAACACGCTCTACGTGCTGGATGAGCCGAGCGTCGGGCTGCACGCCGCCGACGTGGACAAGCTGATCGCCGTGCTGCAGCAGCTGGTCGATGCGGGCAACACGGTGGTGATCATCGAACACCAGCCGGACATGATCAAGGTCGCCGATTGGGTCATCGACCTGGGGCCCGAGGGCGGCGAGGCCGGGGGCGAGATCGTGGCCGAGGGAACGCCGGAGCAGGTGGCGCAGGTGGAGCGGAGCTACACCGGCCAGTTTTTGCGCGAGTTGTTGAGGCAAGGAGACAAGTAGGGTTTTCAATGTCCAGGTTGCATCAATCTATCCAAGCCTATGCCCGCCAGCTGGGGTTCGACCGGGTCGGTGTTACCCCCGCCGCTCCCCCTGCCGAGCATCTCCAGGCCTACCGCGAGTGGCTGGCGCGGGGCGACCACGGCGAGATGGGGTACATGGCCCGTCCCGACCGGGTGGCGCGGCGGGAGGACCCCGCGCTCGTCCTGCCGGGCGTGCGGTCGGTGGTCTGCGTGGCCAGCAGTTATGCGCCAGCCGCGCTGCCCGAGACGGCTGGCGACCAGCCCCGCGGCCGGATTTCTTGCTACGCCTGGGGGGAGGATTATCACGATTGGATGCTCCCGCGCATGGAGGAACTGGCGGCCCGGATCGTCGAGGAGGCTGGTGGGACCGCCCGCTATCGCGCCTACGTGGACACAGGCCCGGTTTTGGAGCGGGCGTTCGCCAGCCGGGCTGGCCTCGGCTTTATCGGCAAGAACAACTGCCTGGTCCACCCGCGCCGCGGCTCGTGGCTGTTTCTCGGCGTGATCCTCACCGACGCCGCGCTGCCGCCCACCGGCCCGCCCCTGCCCGCCCGCTGCGGCCGCTGCACGCGCTGCGTCGACGCCTGCCCGACGGGCGCATTGGCCGCCCCCTACCGCCTCGACGCCCGCCGCTGCATCTCCTACCTGACCATCGAGCTAAAAGGCCCGATTCCCCGCGCTCTGCGCCCGCTGCTCGGCGACCGCATCTATGGCTGCGACGCCTGCCAGGAGGCCTGTCCCTGGCAGCGGTTCGCTTCCCCCACGGCAGTGGCGGCCTTCCGCGCTCCGTCCCCAGAGCGCGCCCGCCCCGCGCTGTTCGAGCTGATGGCGCTGGACGAGGAAGGATTCCAGCGCCGCTTCCGCGGCAGCCCGATCCAGCGCCTCCAGCGGGGGCGGCTGCTGCGCAACGTCGCCGTGGCGCTGGGCAACAGCGGCGACCGCCGCGCGACGCCGGTCCTGGCCGCCGCCCTGGCGGACCCCGATCCGCTGGTGCGGGGGCACGCCGCCTGGGCCCTGGGGCGGCTGGCGGGTCCGGCGGCCCGCGCGGCGCTGCAGGCCGCGCGCGAGCGGGAGACCGAACCGCTGGTGCGCCAGGAGCTGGCGGCCGCCCTGGCGGAGGTCGGAGACCGATGATCCCCCGGCGGGTTCGCGCCATTGCCATCGGCGTCGTCGAGGATGAGCGGGGGCGCTGGCTCGTCTTTGAGGGCTATGACCCGGTCAAAGGAGACCGCTTTTACCGCCCCCTGGGCGGCGCCATCGAGTTCGGCGAGCGGGGCCGCGACTGCCTGGCCCGCGAGTTTCGGGAAGAGATCGGCGCCGAGCTGGAGGACGTCACCTACCTGGGGGTGATCGAAAGCATTTTTACCTGCGCCGGCGAACCGGGCCACGAGATCGTGCTCGTCTACCGGGCCCGTTTCCGTGACCCCCGCTTCTACCGGCGCGAGACGATGGTGGTTCGCGAAGAGGTCGAGACCCTCACCGCGCGCTGGATGCCGCGGGAGGCCTTTGCCAGCGGCAGCGCCCGCCTGGTGCCGGACGGCCTGCTCGACCTGGCGGAGCGGGGAAATCGCGCCGCCGGGTTCAGATGATCAACTGGTCGTACAACCGCTCCAGGTTCAGGGTGGGGCAGACGCTCTCCCGGCATTGGAGGGTCAGCGCGGCGGCGGAAAGGCCCAGGCGGATAGCCTCGCTGACGGGCGCTTTTTCCAGCAGGCCCCAGATCACTGCCGCCGTCAGCGCATCCCCGACGCCGGTCCGGTCGACGATGGGAACGTCGATGGCCGGCATGTGCCCGCTTTCTTCCGGGGTCGCGTAGCAGAGGCCCCGTTCCGCCAGGGTGATCACTGCCAGGTGGACCCCTTTGGACACCAGCCGCCGGGCGATGTGGATGGGGGAGCGGCTTTCCCGCTTCTCCCCCAGCAGGGCGACTGCCTCTTCCAGGTTGGGCGTCGTCATGTGCAGCTGGCTCAAGAACGGGCGCAGCCGGACCGCCAGCAGCGCCGAGGTGGGGTCGGCGCAGACCGGCCGTTCGTAGTGCGCGGCAAGGCGAAAGACCGTGCGCAGGGTCGGCGGGGAGAGGTTGCTGTCGATGACGACCATCTGCGCGTCCCGAAAGAGCCGGCGGCGGTCGTTCAGGTAGCGCGGGGTGATCGCTTCCAGGGCAGCGATATCGTGCAGCGCGGCGACCAACTGTCCCTCTTGATCGTGCAGTGCCAGGTAGGTTCCGCTGCGCAGGTCAGGCTGCACCAGGACGTGCTCGACGTCGACGCCTGACTGCTCGGTCTTTTCCAGGATGTACTGGCCGGCCCAATCCGGGCCGATGGCCGAGATCAGGGTAACTTCTACCCCCATCCGGCCCAGGTTCTCGGCGACGTTGCGCGCCACGCCGCCGGGGTTGCGGCGGATGGTCCCTGGGTGCGAGGTGCTGGCCTGCAGGGGTTGGGTCACCTGGCCCTTGACGTCCAGGCAAGCTGCGCCGATGATCAACACTTCCATCGTTCAAGGCTCCGGGGTCAGTAAGGCGAGCGGGTAGTAGATGGGCAGGTCGTCGACAATTTTGCCGATGAGGCGGGCGTCGATGCTGACAAAGGGGTTTTGCACCGCGTCGCTCACGCCCCGTTCAAAGCGGCCAAAGACAGGCCCGGTGGCTGCTTCGACGACGTAGTAGGGGACGTTCAGGTTGGCCTGGCCCGTGCGGCGTACTAACACATAGTCGCCCTTTTGGGCATCGATCGCGGCGTGGATTTCGTCCGGCACTTGAAAGATGCGATATTCTCCGGTAGTGAAAATCACCACGCCGCCGGTGAGTGGATCCAGGCGAAAGCTTTG
This sequence comes from Anaerolineae bacterium, assembly GCA_016931695.1. Classification (GTDB taxonomy): domain Bacteria; phylum Chloroflexota; class Anaerolineae; order B4-G1; family DUEL01; genus JAFGEI01. The sequence goes on from JAFGEI010000139.1 coordinate 10,385, forward strand.
CCCGTCGATGGTCACGCTCTGGTCCACCACGTAGCCGACGACGGCCAATTTTGCCGCCAGGAAGGTATCCGTGTCTTGGGATAACCAGGCGGGAACGAGGAAGGAGTGATACGGCGGGGCGGGTTTTTCCTCCGCCCCCAGGCTGTCGCGGAGCCGCTCGACCCACTGGCTCATCCGCGTGCAGGTGCGGTATCGCGGCGGGTCAGGTTGGATGGCCCAGTATTCCCTGGCTGCCTGGAAAGTCTGCCGGGCGGTTCGATACCACTTGCCGGCCGCTCGTTCATCGCCCAAGACGTGCCAGGCGAGCGCCAGACTGTAGGCGGCGACGGCCTCGTTGTGTCGTTGCTCCTGGCTGGACTGGAGCTTGAAGATGGAATGTGCCTCTTGAGCGGAACGGCGGGCGTGGTCGAATTTCATCATCTCTCGATAGAGGTCGCTCTGGTAGATGAGGGCGACGGCGAGGTCGATTTCGCTTTGGCCCTGGCGCCCCTGTTGTATCACCGCTTTGACGTGCTGGGCCGCCTTGGCCAACTGGTTTCTTCCTTTTTCGCGATCCGCCCGTCGCAGGTGGCCCATGGTTGTCTCGGCAACCCCGGCGCAGTACAGCAGGTTGGCTGGGGTGAACTCGGCAGTCAGGTGGATCATCGTCTACCGGGCCTCTCCTCAGCCGGCGGCATGAAGCGGTCGCCGCCCAGGGTTTCCTGCAGCTGCCGCAGCGTGCGGATGGCTTCCGGGGGCATCGAGACGCGGGTGTACGGATCGTAGGCCATCCAGCGCAGCGCCTGGACGAAACGGACGGCGAGCAGGTACGGTTCGACCTCCTCTCCGCTCTCGATGACGGACTGCAAGGCCTGGGTGAGCGTGATGACCATCTCGGCCTGGGCCTGGGCCTGGGCGATGTCGATGCGCATCAGCTCCGCCTCGCCCTCGACCCGTGCTTCCAGGGTGCGGCTTTCCCAACCCGCCTGCCAGGCCTCGACCCACTGCTGGGAGACGCTTTCGTCGTCGACCTGGAACTCGCCCAGCTCGACCCGCAACATCCTGACCCCGACGTCGGGCGCGGCGTCGCTGAGCTGTTCCGCCAACTGGCGGCGAATTTGCTCCCGCAGCGGCACCTCTTCTTCCCTGTCTGGAGCGATGAGCCAGTCTAGCCGCTGCCGGGCGATCAGGTTGCGCAGCATCCCGTCGGCGTTGCCCATCACCCGGTTGACCCAGTCCATCTTGGGCCAGCCAGACTCCCGCGCCCAAAAGGCAGCGGCGGCTTTGAACGCCGCCTCGTCGGTGTAGGGATAGGGCTTTTGCTCGCTTGGGGCGATCGTCTGTTCCCGTCCCCATTCGTCGATAAAACGGTCGTCGATCTTGAAAACGAGCTCCATCTCGCAATGCACCATGATCCCGTCGCGGGTAAAGCCGCTCACCGTGCGCACCTGGCGCTGGGGCCGCAGATCGACGATTGCCCAAATCCTTTCGAATCGCTCCAGCATAGGAAGGCCGGGCCCTAACACTCGCCCCAGCCGACCGCACTTTTGGGTGACGACAGCGTTGTCGTTGTAGATGACCAGGTACCCCGGGCCGCCCACCTCCAGCAGGGTCGGATCTTTGATTGTCGCGATCTCGCCGCCAGCGATGCGCACATAGTGCCGCTTGAACGTCCAGGGACAAAAAATCAGCCGGCTGAGCAAAAAGTATCCCTGGCGCAGGGTTTCGAGGCCGTAGAGGTCCTTGAGGAATTGGGCGACAACCAGGGGCGTCACGGCCAGGGCAAAAATGACGGGGAGCACTGCCAGCACCGCCAGGATCGCCAGCGCCAGCGGGTTTTGCGCCAGGCCGCCGCCCATCCAGCCCCCGACGATCATTCCCAGCACCACGACGACGACAATGACCGGGGTAAAGACCGGCAGGCACCGCCACAGGTGGACTTTTGCCCATCGACCTTTTTGGGATATCTTTAATCTGGACATGGTTATGCCCCCTGGCGCCTGCTGTTGTCGAAGGGCGCGCGCAGGCGGCGTGCACTCTCGACCGTGTTCGGCGGCAAATAGCCCTGTACCGCCGGGCGCAAAGCCATCTCTTCCAGGATGCGCAGAAACTCGGGCATCACCACTTCCGGCGTGACGCCGACGCCAGGGCGGCTCAATTGGGAGAGCATCTCGCCCAGGTGGAGGATCAGATCCGCCTGGGCCTTTGCGCGCGCGTGTTCGATGCGCTGCAGCCGGTCCGTCTGGCTGCGCGCTTGCTCGATCATTGCCTCCCGCGCCCACCTGGCCTGCCAGCTGCTGATGCGGTGCTGCAGAATCTCTTTGTTTTCGGGTATCAAATTACTGATGGCGCCGACTTGCAAATAGATGCCCATTGGCTCGAGCTCTTTTTTCAGCCGCTCTCTGAACTCGCTGGCGATGGACTCGCGCGGCAGTTCGCCCTCTATCTCGAAGGGAGCGTACAGGTCGTCGAAATTGTAACGGGAGATAATGTCCTGCAGCACGCGGGAGCCGATGGTGACCGGCAGCTGCTCCCAGTTGTGTTGCTTGACCTCCCCATCCGGGGATGGTGCGACTTCTTGGGCATGCACGGCCTTAAATGCGGCGCTCTTGCGGTACGGCATCGGGGCTCCCAGTTCAGGAACTTGCTCCCCGCGGTCGATCCAGACGGTGGTGATGGTCAGGACCTTGATCCGGATCCCGTCCTTGGTCTGTGCCTTGACCTCAAAAAGCCGCTGTTGGGGGCGCAGGTCGATGGTGCGTATCGCCTGGTCGGCAAAGCCGCAAAAGATCACCCCCGGCCCCTGGATGCCCTTGAACTGGACCCCATCGGAGATGGCGATGGCATAGTTGCAATCAGTGATGACGAGCCCCGATCCCTGGGCAAAGTCGCTAAAGCGATCCCCATGGCCTCGCTGGACGACGCGATCGACTTCCAGCGGTTCGTCGACGACGACGTAAAACGGATAGTTCTGGCGCCAGATGTAATCGATGAGCGTTTGAAGGACGCGGAACATGTCCCTGAGCGATATTTTCTCGATCGGCAGCAGGTATCGACTGGCCCCGAACAGGCCCAGCAACGAGACGGGCAGGGCAATCAGCCAGGGTAGCAGCAGGGCGATCAGCTGGAAGGGCACCTGGTCGACGCCGGGGATGGCCGGCTTGGGCAGCAAAAACACCCACCCCAACCACAGCAGGGCGACGAGGACGGTGACGACGATGCCGACGATGCGCTTTTTCATCCACACGTACATCAGGCCCATCGTGAGCATCGCAGCCAGGACGCTCCCAGCGACCAGGGCGACCAGCCAGCCGGCAATCGTCCCTATGGAAAAGGGCAACAGCAGTAGATAGACGGAAAAGATGAACAGCAGCAGGAACAAGGAGGGCAGGATCACGTAGGATAAATAGGTCGTGAGTGGGCTTTTGAAACTGGAGGATGCTCTTTGGTCTGGGAAACCGTTTCGATCTTGTTCAGCCATTGTCGTTTTGAACCCCCATCCCCTCGCCTGGTTGGTAACGGCCAGCCTTTTCTCCAATCTGTCATCGCGCTCAGAGCCCGGCAGGCAATCACCTCGCAGCGGTGGAGGGGATTGCCCGTAATGACGCGCCGGGCAGTTGGTACAACTTTATCATACTCGTTTAAGGGTTTTCGTCAAATAGCGCTCAGCACGTTTTCCAGGTATGCCGTGTCCACGACGCGCTGCTGCTGGACCGCGCGGCGCTTGCGCAGCATCTTGGGCCCGTCGATGATCCCGGCCAGCATGCCCCGCAGCCGCGCCCGCGCCGCCTCCCCCCGCCAGGCCCGCAGCGCCTCCCCGGCCAGTGCCAGCTGCGCCCGCAGGATCGCCCGCCAATGGCGCCGCCAGAGGTCGCCCGGATAGTCCTTGAGCAGCACATAGATCGTGTTGCGCCCGTCGTAAAAACTGGCCGTCGGCCCCCCGCCGGTGGCGCCCAGCTTGTGGTAGACGACGGCGCGGGGCAGGTAGACGCAGCGCCAACCGGCCAGCTGCGCCCGCCAGGCCAGGTCGACGTCCTCGCAGGAAAAAAAGAAATCCTCGTCCAGCAGGCCGACCTGCTCGAACATCTCGCGGCGGTAGGCGGCGCTGCCGCCGCAGGCGCTGAAAACGTACTCTTCGACGTCGTACTGTCCCTGGTCCCGCTGCCAGACCCCCCGGTTGCCCGGCCGGCCGTCCAGGCGGTAGAAATCGCCCGCGGTGTGAAAGACGTCGCGCCGGTCAAAGAGCAGCATCTTGGAGGCGGCCAGGCCGGCCTCGGGATGGCGTCCGAACCCGGCCAGCACCTCTTCCAGCCAGCGAGGGTCGGCCGCGGTGTCGTTGTTGAGCAGGACGATGAACTGGCCGCGGGCAGCGGCGATACCGGCGTTGCAGGCGCCGGCAAAGCCCCGGTTTTCCCCCAGGGCCAGGATTTGCGCCTCGGGATAGTCGCGGGCTAGCAGCTGCAGGGAGTTGTCGACAGAGCCGTTGTCGACGACGACGAGCTCGAAATCGCGCCAGGTCTGGCGGCGCAGGCTCTCCAGGCAGTCGGGGAGGTGCTGCGCGCCGTTCCAGTTGGGGATCACGACGCTGGCGGCAGGGCGCGGTGCCGGTTCACTCATCGGGCTGGGTTTTCTGGCGGACGAATTCCTCCAGCGCCTCCTCCCAGGGACGCAGCACGATCCCCAGCGCGGCCGCAGCGGTGTTGGCCAGCGGGGCAAAGGGCGGGGGCGTCGAGGCGCGCTCAAAGTCGGCCAGGGCGATCGGTTCGACCGGGACGTGCTCGCGCCCGCTCAGGCGGAGGATGGCGCGGGCAAAGTCGTAGCGGGAACAATAGCCCTCGTTGACCAGGTGGTAGACGCCATACGCCCCGGTGTGGATGAGCGCCGCCAGCGCCGCCGCCAGGTCGGGGGCGTAGGTCGGATTGCTCACCTCGTCGCTGACGACCCGCAGCGCACCCCGCTCGTCGGCCAGCTCGACGATGCGGTGGGGAAAGTTGCGCCCGTTGGGGGCGTAGAGCCAGGCGGTGCGCACGATATAGTGCTCGGCCAACAGCCGGCGCAGGAACCACTCCCCGTCCGCCTTGGTCTGCCCGTAGGGGTTGATGGCCTGGGGCGGGTCGGACTCGCGGTAGGGCTCGCTGGCGCTGCCGTCAAAGACCTCGTTGGTGCTGATATAGACCACCGCGGCGTTGATGCGCGAACAGGCGTGTCCCACGTTGCGGGTGCCCATCACGTTGACCCGGAATGCCCGGCCCGGGTTGCGGGCGCAGCCGTCGACGTCGGTCCACGCCGCGGCGTGGATGACCGCGTCGGGCGCGAACTCGGCGATGGCGCGGGTGATGGCCGTGCGATCGGTGATGTCCACTTCGGGCAGGTCGCACCCGGCCACGCACTCGTCGCACAATGCCTGCTGAAGTGCCTGCCCGAGCTGGCCCTTCCAACCGGTGATAAAGATGCGCATTGGCGTCTCCTCTCCCGCCAGGTGGGTCGACCGCCTAGATCACGGTTCCGGGCGGAATGACGGCGTTCTTGGGGATGACGACGATGCCGTCCTTGATGACGTAATTCTCGGCCTCGAAATCCGGCTCTCCCTTGTGATAACGGATCACCACCCCATCGCCGATGCGGGCGTTCTTGTCGATGATCGCCCGCTCGATCTGGCAGTCGTGGCCGATGCCGAGGTCGGGCTGGCCGAGGCGGCGGTTTTCCGCCTTTTCTACCCCGTTCTCGTAGAAATCCGCCCCCATCATCACCACGTAGCGCAGCTGCGAGCCGGGGCGCACGATGCTGCGCAGCCCGATGACGCACTCTTCGACGTCCGCTTCGTACAGGCGGCAGCCCTCGGCAAGGACAACCTGTTTCACGTGGCAGCGATCGACGCGCGAGGCGGGCAGAAAACGCGGCCGGGTATAGATCGGGCGGTGCGGATCGTAAAAGTCAAAGGGGGGACTGGGGAGCGTCAGGTCCAGGTTGGCGTTGTAAAAGGCGGCGATGGTGCCAATGTCCTCCCAATAGCCCTCGAAGGGGTAAGCATAGACGCGGCGCGACGCGATCGCCGCCGGGATGACGTCGCGGCCAAAGTCGTCGCCGGTCGTCTCGTTGAGCAGCTCGATCAACACGTCCCGCTGGAAGACATAGATGCCCATCGACCCCAGGTAGGGCCGCTCGCCCCCGGGGCGACTCTCCAGGCCGTTCAACTGCTGCGCCGTCTGCGGTTTCTCGTGAAAGGTGGCGATGCGCCCTTCGGCGTCGGTCTTGAGGATGCCGTAGCGGGAGGCGTCCTCTGCCGGGACAGGCATGACGGCGATGGTCACGTCGGCGTTCTTTTCCCGGTGCAGGCCGACGAATTGGTCGTAATCCATGCGGTACAGGTGATCTCCGGAGAGGATCAATATATCGCGGATGCCCTGGCGGGAGCGGCTGAGCAGGCGGCGGATCTGCCGCCGCACCGCGTCCGCCGTGCCCTGGTACCAATCGGTACAGTTCAGCGTCTGCTCTGCCGGCAGGATCTCGACATAGCCGCTGGAGAATATGTCAAACTTGTAGGTGCGGTACACGTGACGGTGCAGCGAAGCGGTGAGAAACTGGGTCAGGACAAAGATATAGTTGATCCCCGAGTTGATGCAGTTGCTGAGGGGGATGTCGATCAGGCGGTACTTGCCCGCCAGCGGGACGGCTGGCTTGGCGCGCAGCTTGGTCAGGGGATAGATGCGCGTTCCCCGCCCCCCGCCGAGGATCATTGCCACGACGTTTTTCATCATTCAGCCTCCTCACGTGAGCGTTTCTCCAGTGGCGCTAAATAGCCATGCGAGCGGAACCACTCCAGGGTGTCCTGGCAGGTCTGTTCGAACGGGCGCGGTTCGGGCAGCCCCAGTTCCTGCTGCGCCCGGCTCCCGTCGAGGGCCTGCCAGTGGCGGATCGCCTGGAGCTGCCCGGCGAACGGGATTCCCAGCCACGCCCCCATCCGTCCCAGCCATCCTGCCAGGCTGAGCGGGAACTTGATGCGCGGCGGGCGGACGCCGGCGGCTTGCGCGATGGTGGCCAGCATCTGTTCGATGCTCATGTTGTGCCCGCCGAGGATGTACCGCCGCCCCGATTTCCCCCGCTCGGCCGCCCGGATCTGCCCGCGGGCCACGTCGCGCCCGTCGACGACGTTGATCGACCCGGCCACGAATACCGGCATCCGCCGCCGGGCCACCTGGATCATCAGCGCCGAGGTGGTGGGCTTGACGTCGCCGGGGCCAAAGACGGTGCTGGGAATCACGACGACGGCATCCATGCCCGCCGCGCAGGCGCGCATCACCTCCTGCTCCATCATCCACTTGGCTTCAAAGTAGGGCGTACCGACCGAGCCCGGCATGTAGAGATCGTCCTCGTTGGCGAGGCGGCCGGGCAACCCCGGCGGCCCGACCGTGGAGAGGGTGCTGGTGTAGACAATGCGCCGCACGCCGGCGCTCCTGGCGGCGGCCAGCACGTTGCGCATGCCGGCCAGGCTGTGCTGGATTACCGGCCAGGGATCGTGGGCCCGCTGGGGATAATAGGCGGCAGCGTGAAAGACCAAGGGGGCGCCGCGCATGGCGGCGATCAGCGACACCGGGTCGATCAGGTCCGCCTGCACCCACTCGACCCGCTCGGCGACGTCGTCCAGCGCCCCCACCGCGCCGGGGCGGCGCCGCACGCCGCGCACCCGCCAGCCGCGCTCCAGGGCGGCGCGGACGATCTGCCCGCCGATGAAACCGGTCGCGCCCAGGACAGTGCAGGTGATCTCTGGCATCTCGCCTCGCAGTCGGGGCAGCCCCCTGGCGCACAGCGCCGGCCAGCAGGCTGCCCCACGCTATCTATGGCGTCTCGGCCTGGTAGTCGGCCCCCAGGATGACAACGATGTCGATGCCGACTTCGGGGTCCGGGGCGTGGACCACTGCGGTCGGCGGCAGGGTCAGCAGTTGGGCGATGTACTCGGCGGTAAAGGTCTTGCCGGTGTAGACAATGACCAGCGACTCGTCGTAATCGTTCCGGTCGGCGTTGCTATAACCCGTCACGCTGATCCCCTGGCCGAGCAGAAACTCGTAGATTGACTGGGCCAGGCCGGGGGACAGGGTGCCGTTCTGTACCTCGACCGTCGCGCTCTCCTCCGCCAGCCGGATCGCCGGGTCTTGTCCCTCGGCAACCTGGACCTCGCTGGTAAAGATATAGTTCCGCAGCTCGCGAATGCGCTCCCGCACCGGCACCAACACCTGCTGGCCGTCGGGGGTCTCGTAGGGCAGCGTGTAGTTGGCGTCGATGACTGCCTGGCGGATGTCGTTCGAGTCGATCTGCGCGGCCAGGTTCGCCAGGGCAGCGACCTCTTCCAGGGACAGGTCGGTCTGGATCGAATCGCTGAGCGTCTGCCAGATCTGCTGCGCCTGGGGCGCCAGCTGGGGCAGCATGTCCAGCCGGGTGATCTTGTCGAAAATCGCCATCAGCACCTGCTGCTGGCGCTGGGCGCGGTCGAAATCGGTGCCGCCGTGGCGCGTGCGGGCGTACTTGAGGGCCAGCGCGCCGTCCATGTGCTGCATCCCGGCCTCGATGTACAGGTGCTCGACGCCGTAGGGATCGCGGGGGTCGCTGGAAGGATAGGCAGGGTCGTCGATCGTCTCTTCGACGTAAATGTCGATCCCGCCGATCAGGTCGACCAGCTCGATGAAACCGTCAAAATTGACCCGCGCGTAATAGTGGATCGGCACGCCGAGGTTGTATTCCACCGTATCCCGCGCCAGGGCCGGGCCGCCGCCGGGATAGTCGTACGCATCGCCGATAAAGTTGGCGGTGTTGATACGGTCGTAGCCGTACTCGGGAATGGGAAAAGGTACCCACAGGTCGCGGGGAATGGAGAGGATGCCGGCCGTTCGCGCCAGCGGGTCGACGGTAAAGACCATCATCGTATCTGTCCGCCACGGCCCCTCCTCGTTCCCCCGCTCGTCGATCCCCAACACCAGGACGTTGACCCGCTCCGTGCCAGTCCACACGGGGAGCGGCTCTTCGACCGGGTTCCACGTCGTCGGGTCGTCGTCGTTCAGGTTGATCGCGGGAAAGAGAGGGAAATTGGAATTTGCCGCCATCTCCCGCATCCGCAGGTAGATGGTCCGGCCGATGCCTCCAGCGATGAGCAAAAAGAGCAGGAACAGGCTGAGAACAAAAGCGATTTGCGCCTGGTTCGTCGCCGGATGACTTTTCGACCGTCTACGCGCCATACTGCCTCCTTGACAGCAAGATAGCTGCTCGGCCAGTCGCCCCTGGATGCGCTCCCGCGGCAGGAGAAAGGGGGAGAGGGCCGCCAGCGCCTGTCCTGAGCCTGCCCCCCCGTGCCTGGAAGAGAGTTTTTTTGGGGGCAGTCAACCAAACAGTTGCAGTGAATTATAGCATGGTTGGAAAGGGGTGGCAAAAGGTGGTTGACAAAACAGCCACCATGCGGTAGTATGAACCCGGTCGTGCTAGACGGGGAGCTGGCGGTGCCCTGTACCCGCAATCCGCCATAGCGGGGTCGAATTCCCCCCCGAGGGTTTACTTGCTCGAAACTGCTGGCACCGAAAAGCGTTGAAAGATGGGTCCTGCACGGCGGAAGCCTCCAAACCCCGCCAGGTCCGGGAGGAAGCAACGGTAAGGAGATCCTTCTGGGTGTTGCAGGGTAGCCTGCCTGGAGCTGGACGGTGTGGGTAAGCCGGGTAGTGTGACTCGACGGGGGGTGCACGACCATGGTGGCAATGACAGGAGGCACGTTGCCCAACACTTGAGAGGGGGAATGTTAGCCTTTAGATGAGCGAACAATCTGCCGGGCGTGAACAGATGGCCCTGTCGGTCTCTTTCCAGCGCGGCTTGACCGCGCTGGCGACGCTGGTTTTGCTGGGCGGATTGGCCGCCGGTTACCAGGTGACGGCGGTCCCTGTTACGCTCGTCGTGGATGGGGGAGTCCACCCGCTTTACACCCATCAAGAGACCGTCGGCGCGCTGCTGCTCGACGCTGGCTTGGAGCTCTATGCGGAGGATCGGGTGATTCCGGACGACCTCGAGGCCGAGGTGGTGCCGGGCATGGTGGTCACCGTCGCCCGTGCCCGCCCGGTGTTGCTCCGTTCCGACGGCCAGACACAGTGCGTCCGCACCCATGCCCTTACCGTCGACCAGATTCTCCAGGAGGCCGGTATTTTGCTCGGTCCCCATGACCGGGTCGAACTGGAGAACCGGCCGGTCAACGGCGACAATCTCCTCCACGTCGACGTCCAGCGCGCCGTCCCCGTCACCCTGCACGAGGACGGGCAGGCGATGGTCTTTTACACCGTCGCCAACACCATCGGCGGGGCGCTGCGGGAGGTCGGGCTGGCCCTCTACCTGGCCGACCGCGTCGAGCCAGAGCTGCGCGAGCCCATTTCCGCCGGCATGCACGTCTACGTGGAACGGTCTCAGCCGGTCACGGTGCAGGTGGACGGGCGGACGATCCGCACCCGCACCCACCGCGACCGGGTGGCGCACGTCCTGGCCGACCTGGGCATCGTTCTTACCGGGCAGGATTACGTGACCCCAGTTCCCGAGACACCCCTGACCCCCGACATGGCGATCCGCGTGACGCGCGTCACGGAGCGGTTCGTCGTCCAACAAGAACCGATCCCTTTCGACGTGGTCTGGAGCCCGGACCCGGAACTCGAGATCGATCACCAGCGCCTGCTGCAAGAAGGGGCGCCCGGCGTGCTGGAGCGGCGCTTTCGCTTGCGCTACGAGGACGGGCAAGAGGTTTCCCGCACCCTGGAGATCACCCATATCGCCGTCCCCCCGACCACCAAGGTCTATGGCTACGGCACGATGATCGTCGTGCGGCAGTTGGACACCCCCCAGGGGCCGGTGGAGTATTGGCGCACCGTCAACATGCTGGCGACCTCCTACAGCGCATCTACGGCGGGGACGCCCCGCACCAGTCCCTACTATGGGCGGACCCGCATGGGCTTGCCCATGCGGCATGGGATCGTGGCCGTCGATCCCAACCTCATTCCCCTCGGCAGCCAGGTCTATGTGCCGAACTATGGGGTAGGATTGGCCGCCGATACGGGCGGGGCGATCCGGGGCCGGCGCATCGACCTGGGGTACGACGACGACAACCTGGTGCTGTGGTACCGCTGGGTCGACGTTTACCTGTTGACCCCCGTTCCCCCGGCCAGCCAGATCGACTATATCATCGGGCAATGACCTCGTTGCGGCAGCAGACCCGGGCCTTGCTCCAACAGTACGATCTTGAGCCGCACAAGGGGTTGGGGCAGCATTTTTTGATTGACGGCAGCGCGCTGGCGCGCATCGTCGCCGCTGCCGAGCTGTCTCCCGCCGACCTCGTCGTCGAGGTCGGCGCGGGGTCGGGAACGCTGACGCGCGCCCTCGCCGCCCGCGCCCGGCGCGTCGTGGCCATCGAGGTGGACGGCGGCCTGATCGCGCTGCTGCGGCAAGAGCTCGGCGGCGCGGCCAACGTCGACATTGTCCACGGCGACCTGCTGGCGTTGGACCTGGCAGAGTGGGTGGGGGAGCAGCCGTATTGCGTGGTGGCCAACCTGCCCTATTCGATTACCTCCGCTGCACTGCGCTACTTTTTGACGGCCCGGCGTCCGCCGGTGCGGATGGTCGTCACCGTGCAGCGAGAAGTGGCGGAGCGGATCGTGGCCCGGGATGGGCGCATGAGCTTGTTGGCGGTGAGCGTCCGCTTCTACGGCCATCCCGAAATCCTGTTCCGCCTCCGGCCCGGCGCCTTTTACCCCCCGCCTGCGGTCGAGTCGACGGTCCTGCGCATCGACTGGCACGCCCGCCCGCCCGTGCCATTTGACGAGGCGGAGCACTTTTTCCGCGTCGTGCGGGCTGGCTTTTCCCAGCCGCGCAAGCAACTGCGCAACAGCCTGGCCGGGGGACTGGGGATGGCGCCCGCGGCGGCAGCAGCGGCGATTCGCACCGCTGGCATCGACCCCCGCCTGCGGGCCGAACGCCTGCAGCTGGACGACTGGGCCCGGTTAATGCAGGTTCTGAGACATGGGAACTAGGAGGTCATTGATGGATGTGAAACGTACGGCGCATTGGATTCTGCTGGTGTTGTTGATGATGCTGCTGTCGAGCTGTGGTTCCGGTGGCGGGTCCCAGCCGACGCCGACGGCCACCCCCGCCGTCCCGGTCGACCTCACCCCGGCGACCTCTCCCACGCCCGAGATGCCGCCCAGCCTGTTTTTCCAACCGTCGGTGGTCGACCTGGTGGTGGGGGAGACGGCGGTGGTCAACGTCTGGCTGGACAGTGCACGGCGGTTGAACAATATCTTTGTCGAGCTGAGCTTTGATCCGCGCTACGTGCAGGTACAGGACGTGGACCCCGACGTGGAGGGGGTTCAGGTTACGGCCGGGAACGCCCTGCAGCCGGTGGACGTGCTGCGCAACCTGGTGATCGTCGGCGAGCAGGGCCGGCTGTACTACCAGGCGACGATGCCACCCAGCCAGGCGCTCGACGGTGGGGGCATCGTCGCCTCGATCACCCTGCTGGGCGTTGCCGAGGGCAGCACCTCCCTGCGCTTCGAGACCGTCGCCGCATCCGATCCGGACGGTAACCCCCTGGAATTGATGCTCCTGTCCGATGGCCTCGTCACCGTCGCCGGCGCCTCTTCCACCGAACCGACCGTTCAGCCGACGGCTCTCCCCACCGTCCAGCCCACCGCCGCGCCGCCCCAGCCCACGGCCGCGCCAACCCCCGCGCCCGGCGGCGGCATCTATTACGTCGTCCAGGCGGGCGAAAATCTCTTTCGCATCGGCCTCAAGTTTGACGTCACGGCGGACGTGCTCGCCGAAGCCAACGGCATCTTTGTCCCCTCCCAACTGGCGGCTGGGGCGATGCTCCTGGTGCCGGTTTCGCCGCCCGCGGGGCGGTATGGGTACTATGTCCAGCCGGGCGACACCCTCTACTCCATTGCCCGGCGCTTTGGCCTCACGGTAGAGGAGCTGGCGGCCTACAACGGCATCGGTTCCGATTACACTGTCTCTGTGGGCCAGGTCCTGGTCGTTATTCCATGACCGGAAATTTGCCTCTTTGGTCGCCGTGAATATAATGGTGGACGGTTTGTAAAGGGGACAGGTGCTGTCACCTCGTCCTCCCGCTTGTTACCACGGCGCCCTTGTCCTACGATAACAGGAGTAGAACAGGATGGACTTGACCGCAGAGCAAGAGATGGTCGTCCGCATGGTGCGGGACTTTGCCGAGAAAGAGGTGGCTCCGGTCATCAAGGAATATGACCGGCAGCACAAGGTCAACCGCGAGGCGCTGCAGCGGATGGCTGAACTGGGCCTCCTGGGCGTCTGCCTGCCCGTGCGTTACGGCGGGCAGGGCATGGATTACGTCACGCTCGGCCTGGTGTGCGAGGAACTGGAGCGCGTTGACAGCTCGCTGCGGGTGGTGATGAGCGTCCACGTCGGCCTGAACTGCCTCGGCCTCTTGCAGTGGGCCAGCGAGGAACAAAAGGAGCGCTTCCTGGTGCCCCAGGCGCGGGGAGAGCGGCTGGCGACCTACGGCCTCACCGAGCCGGGGGCGGGCTCCGATCCCGCTGCCATCGCCGCTACCGCCCGCCGCGAGGGCGACGTCTACTATCTCAACGGCGAAAAGATGTGGATCAGCCTGGCCGACGTGGCCGATCAATTCCTCATCTTTGCCAAGACCGATCCCCACCTCGATCCCCCCTGGCGGGGAATCAGCGCCTTTCTCGTGCAGCGGGAGATGGCGGGGGTCACCACCGGCGACATCCACGGCAAGCTGGGCGTGCGGGCCGGCTCCACCGGCTGGATCAGTATGGACGAGGTGGCCGTGCCGGCGGCGAACCGCATCGGCGGGGAGGGCGAGGGGTTCAAAATCGCCATGAGCTGCCTCGACAACGGCCGCTACACCGTCGGGGCGGGGGCCACCGGCCTGATCCGCGCCTGCCTGGAGGCGTCGGTCAAATATGCCCTCGAACGGCGCACCTTTGGGGTCGAGATCGGCCAGCACCAGTTGATCCAGCAGATGATCGCCCACATGAAGCGGGATTACGAGATCGCCCGGCTGCTCTACCTGCGCGCTGGCTGGCTCAAGAACCAGGGCGTTCGCAATACCCAGCAGACCAGCCTGTGCAAGTGGTTCGCCACCGAGGCCAGCTTTCGCGCCGCGTCCGACGCCGTCCAGGTTCACGGCTCCTACGGCTATTCGGACGAGTATGACGTCGAGCGCTACCTGCGCAACGCCAAGGGGGCCTGCATCTACGAGGGCAGCAGCCAGATCCACCAGCTCCTGCAGGCGGGCTATGCGCTGGGCTATCGGGATGACCGCCCGCTGCGCTGCGAGCTGCCGGCCTACGACGCGGCCCTCTGGCAAGAAGAATGAATATGCGATAAGTAAAACGTAAATGAGCATGAGACTTTGAACTTCGGACTATAAGGTTTTTTCAGTACACTCATACATTCCTAGCAACTATAGGAGGTGAACCGTGCATATCGTTGTCTGTACCAAGCAAACGCCCGACTCGGCGGCCAAGTTGGCCGTTGATGACGCGGGCCACGTCTCCTGGGGCGACTCGCCCATCGTGATCAACCCGTGGGACGAGTATGCCGTGGAGGAGGCGCTCCTGCTGAAAGACCGGATTGACGGGGACGTCCAGGTCGTCGTCATCTCGATGGGGCCGGAGGAGGCGTTGGAGGCGCTCAAGCACGCCATCGCCATGGGCTGCGACCGGGCCATCCGTATCTGGGACGAGGCTTTTGCCGGATCGGATACCCTGGCGACCTCCTACGTCCTGGCCAGGGCGATCGAAAAGATCGGCGACGTCGGCATGGTGCTCTTTGGCAAGTCCGCCATCGACAGCCAGACCGGGCAGGTGGCGGTCGCCGTCGCCCGGCGGCTCGGCTTCTCGCCGCTGACCAACGTGATCAAGATCGCCGAGATCGACGGCGCGTCGATGACCGCCGAGCGGCTGCTGGAGGAGGGCCGGCAGGTCGTCCAGGCCCCGCTGCCGGCGGTGGTCGGCACGACCAAGGGCATCAACGAGCCCCGCTATCCCTCGTTCATGGGCATCCGCAAGGCGACGCGGGCCGAGTATCCGCTCTGGACGGCGGGCGACATCGGCGCCGCGGCGGACAAGGTTGGCGCTGCCGGCTCGGGGGTGCGCTGGGAGCGCATCTTTGCGCCTCCCGCGCGGGAGGGATCGGCCGAGATCGTTGCCGCCGACACCGTCGAAGAGTCGGCGCGCATCCTGGTCGACAAGCTGTTGGCCGAAAAGGTCATCTAGGCAGGGGGTATGTGATGGGTAAGAATATCTTGGTTTGGATCGAACAGTTTCGCGGGCAGCCCGCCTCCCCCTCCTGGGAGGGCCTCGGCCTCGCCCGCCGCTTGAGCGAGACGTTGGGCGGGCAGGTCTATGCCTGTCTCTTTGGCGACGGCGTGCAAGAGCTGGCCCAGGAGGCCATTGCCTACGGCGCCGACCAGGTGCTGCTGGCGGACGACGCAACGCTGGCGGATTTCCGCCTCGAACCGTACGCCGCCTTGCTGGCCCACTTGGCCCGCGAGCACGAGGCGGAGGTGATCCTGATTGGGGCTACCTTCCGTGGCCGCGACCTGGGCCCGGCGGTGGCGGTCGATCTCGACACCGGCTGCGTCGCCGACTGCACCGCGCTGGAGCTGGCGGACGGCCAGCTGGTCGCCACGCGGCCCATCTATGCCGGCAAGCTGCTCTCCACCTGCCGCGTGCCCGAACGGCGGCCGGCCGTCTTTACCACCCGCCCGCGCGCCTTTCCCAAGCCCGAGCCCGACGCCGCCCGCAGCGGGCAGGTGGTCGCCGTGGCGCCGCTGCTGGGCGAGGACCAGGTGGCCAGCCGGGTGACCGGTTTCCTCGAGACCGAGGGCGGGGTCAACCTGGCTGACGCCGCCATCATCGTCTCCGGCGGCCGCGGCGTCGGCGGGCCGGAGGGCTTTGCGCCGGTGCGCGACCTGGCCCAGGCGCTCAACGCCGCCCTCGGCGCCTCCCGCGCCGCCGTCGACGCCGGCTGGATTCCCTACGAGCACCAGGTCGGCCAGACCGGCAAGACGGTCAGCCCTGACCTCTATGTCGCCTGCGGCATCTCGGGCGCCATCCAGCACCAGGCCGGCATGCGCACCAGCAAGGTCATCGTTGCCGTCAACAAGGACGCCGAGGCGCCGATCTTTCAACTGGCCCACTATGGCATCGTCGGCGACCTGTTCAAGGTCGTGCCCGCCGTCACCGCGGCGCTGAAGGAAAAGCTGGGGTAATGTCTTTGGATAGGCTGTAGGGGCGCACAGCCGTGCGCCTCTATACCATCGAATTCCTTTGGCGGCTGTAGGGGCGCAGCGCGCTGTGCCCCTACTCTCGTTCTGAGCCCCCGAAGGGGGCTTTGGCCGGGCGGTTTAGCCCGGCGCAGGCTTTTTCCCCGTAAGGTTTTCCCCCCTTTTCCCGTCATGTATATCGAGGGCTTATAGGGAAAAAGCCCTCCGTGGTACTCTTGTACCGTTGCACGAGACCTCTGGCACGTGGTATAATAAAAGTAATTACCTTGACAATGGCACATTTCAACATTGGATGCTCTACCGCAGTGAGAGAAGGGAAAAGGGGGTTCGCAGGCGGCGAAGCCGCCTGCGAACCCCCCTTTTCCCCCTTCCCCGTGCCTGGCAGAGCAATCTGCTGAAATGTGCCATTGTCGAATGACTTGATCACATTGGAAGCATAGAGGCGCCAGGCACCTTTAGGATTGGGAAATTGACCGTAGCGGGATTCAGCAAGGAGAAGGTATGATGAGATGGTATCAAAATTTTCGCCGCCAGCGCGCATCGCGAACAGAAAAACACCGCGGGCAGGCACTGGTCGAGTTCGCCCTGATCATCGGCTTGCTGCTGCTCATCGTGATGGGCATCTTTGACTTTGGCCGCGCCTTTATCATCTATTCCAACATCTTTAACGCCGCCCGCGAGGGGGCGCGCATGGGCGCGGTCTATCCCTGGTATCCCCTCGACGTAGAAGACCGGGTCCTCACCAGCATCGTCATCGTCAATGCGACCGACGTCGAGGTCGACGTCTGCTGCGACACCGGGCCGGGCGAGCCGAACTTTTTCTGTGACCTGACCACCAACCCGGACTGGAGCTGCGGCGGCGGCGGCGGCACCGGCCCCGAGGGCATGGCCGGGATTGGCGACCGGATCGTCGTATCGACGACCTATACGCTCGAACTGATCACGCCGATCATCAGCACCTTTTTCCCCGAGCTGCCCATCCGCACCCAGGCCGCGCGCACCATCGCCACCTACGCCGAGGCGTATCAACCACCCGGCGGCGGCGGCGGCGGCCCTCCACCGCCCCCCGACGACGAGAGCAGCTACCCGAGCGGCTGCAGCAATGGCGTCGACGACGACGGCGACGGCTACGTCGACTGCGCCGACTCGGACTGCGTTGACTCGCCCGACTGCACCATTACCAGTGAGCGCTCCTACCCCAACGGCTGCAACAACAGCGTCGACGACGACAACGACGGCATGACCGACTGCGACGACCCCGACTGCTTCGGCGAGCCGGTCTGCAACCCGCCGCCCGAGATCTGTGACAACGGCATCGACGACGATTACGACTTCAAGATCGACTGCGTCGACCCCGACTGCGCCGAAGACCCCTACTGCCAGGCGCCACCGCCGCCGACCAGCACCCCCACTCCCACTCCTACCCCGACGGTCGATCCGTCGGAGCAGCCCATCGTCATCGACGTCCCGCTCTGCATCGGCGATACCGAGGTCACCGGCCTGGCGCAGCCAGGGATGACGATTTACCTGCGCAACGTCAATACTGGCTTTGAAGCCAGCACCGTCGTCCAGCCGGACAAGACGTTTACCTTCAACGTGCCCGCGCTGGCGGAAGGCGACCTGATCGTCGTCCAGGGCTATGGCTCGAGCGACTATGCCATCGTCATCAACTGCGACGTCACCCCCACCCCCACCCCCACCCAGACCGCCACCCCTACCCCGACGCCGACCCCCGTCGGCGCCTGGCTCAGCGTCGATCCCGACTGCAGCGACGTCGGCAGCGGCGTCAACGTCACCGTCTATGGTCACAACTGGGCCTATCAGAACAAGAATGACGACATCACCGTCGATTGGAATAATGCGTTTGCCGGTGAATTTTTTGCCGACGCCCAACCCTCCGAATGGTCTCTGCCCATCGTCGTCGAAGTGATTAGTGGGACTAACACTGTCGATGCCTACAACAGCGTCGCCTCCGCCTCGACCGTCTTTACCGCCCCCTGCGTCCTCCACGGCCCCAACCTGGTGATCGACAACCTGTCCCTGCTCACCAGCCCGCCCATCTCTACCTACCAGGACCTGCAGTTCGAGGTGACAGTGAGCAACATTGGCGACGAGGCGGCCAACAACCTATTCTGGGTCGATCTCTACTATGACGAAGAGCCGCCGACTGCCGCGCCCAGCGCGGCCTGGAGCGCCATCGGCTCGCTGGCGGCGGGGGCCTCGGTCAACCTGACCATCGACGGGCCGGGCTTGATGCTCACCGGCACCCACTTGGTCTATGCCTTCGCCGATACGTGGGACCAGGTGGTCGAGACGGACGAGGCGGACAACGTCGGCGGGCCGCTGCCGGTCGACGTGGGCGCCGAGGGGCCGACGCCCACCCCCACCGCGACGCCGCCGGGCGATACCGGCGCCATCGAGGGCATCACCTTTCTGTTGAGGGAAGGCAACGCGACTCCGCTGGCGCGGGCCTACGTCTACTGCTACGACGGCGGTACCCTGATTGCCTCCACCATCTCGGACGAGACGGGCAACTACCGCATGGAGGGCATCCCGGCCGGCACCGACTATACGGTCATGGCTGAGGCCTTTATCGATGGCGTGCTCTATTCCGACAGCTCCTACCCGGTCGAGGTTACTGCCGGAGGGACGTCGTATGTCAGCCTGTTCTTACACTGAGATGGCCTGCGGGCGGCCGAGTACGAGGGGGAGTAACAAATGCGGCGTTGGATGGGCTTGATCGTACCGCTTTTGCTCCTGACCCTCCTCCTGGAGGGGCGGGGGGTGCTGCACGCCGCCCCGCCGCCGGCGCGGCTGGCCGGGGCGACGACGCCGGTCGACGTTTCCCAGGCGCCCAGCGACGAGGAGGACGCCATCTATCCGGACCTGGCCCGCGCGTCGAGCGGCACCCTCTATGCGCTGTGGTGCGACAACCGCAACGACCTGGGGTTCGACCTCTTTCTCGCCTCGTCGACCGACCGCGGGGCAAGCTGGTCCACGCCGGCCGCGGTCGTCCTGACGGAGAACGCGGTCCCGGTCCGCTCCAGCCTGGTCCTCGACGGTACCCAGCTGCGCATCGCCTGGGCAGAATGGACAGCAGGCCTGGAGTACCAGCTCTACCAGCTCGACGTGGGCGGCAGCCCGCGGCTCATTCCCAACGAATATACCTTCCTGGCCAACCAGCCCTCGATGGCCCTGGGGGCGGGGGGAGAGCTGCACCTGGTCTCGGAGGGTGGCCTGCCATCGTCGAACAAGCTCAGCATCATCTACAGCCGCCGCCTGGCCGGGGCGAGTAATTGGATGACGACGACGGTCGTCTACAGCCACACTGCCCGCAGCAGCAGCTTTGACCCCCAGCTCGCGGTCAGCGCCGACGGCAGCCGCCTGCACCTGGTCTGGAACAAGCGCCGGGTGCACCAATGGACCATCCTCTACACGGAGGGCATCGTCGGCAGCAGCCAGGTGACCTGGACGACGCCGATCACCATCTCGGGCGACATGACCACGACCTGGTCGCCGGATATCGCCGTCGACGCCGCCGGCAACCTGCACGTCGTCTGGCCCGAGATCCTGGCCCAGGACGAGCAGTACGTCGACTATGCCCGCTACGACGCCGCCCTTGGCCAGTGGGAGGAGGCGACCCGCATCGGCGGGCCGTTCCGGGTCAATGCCAACAACCCGTACGGCACGCTGCCGACGGTGGCGGCGTCAGAGTTTGTGGCGGGCGCGGTCTGTGTGGCCTGGAACGCCTTTCCCCGTAGCACGTCGACGGCCGAGGACATCCAGCTCCTCTGCTCGCCGGACGGCGGGGTGACGTGGACGACGTGGGACAACATGTCCCGCAGCGCCGCGGACGGGACGGTTTCGATCCGCCCGGCGATGGCCATGGCGCCGGGGAATACCGCCCACGTCATCTGGCAGGAGTTGGTCCCCGGCGGATCGGCCGGGAGTACGGATTACCAGATCTATCACGCGCGGCGGCTGCCGCTCGGCATCTATTTGCCGGTGATCATCAAGATGGTCTTATGAGCAGCCGCGCCCGTGTCGTCGCCTTGCTCGTGATGGCGGTCATCGTGCTCGCTGCGCTGGCCATCCTCGGGCTGTGGGCGAACAGCGGCGGCCGCGGCGGGGAGGGTGGAACGGCCGGCGGCGGCGCCGCGGCGCCGACGCGGGAGCCGCTCACCGCCCAGACCGCCTACCAGGCGGCGCGAGCGGCGGCCGAGGCCTGGCAGGGAGATGCCTGGTTGATCGACCTCTCCGCTTCCTGGCCCAACGCCACCCGGGAGCGGGTCCTGGCGGGGCAGCCGGGCTGGACCTTTCAATTCTATTCCCCGCAGACGCGGGAAGTGCAGTCGATCAGCGTGGCCCAAGACACGGTGGCGCTCACCCGCCGCCGCGCGGTGAGCGTGGCCCCCGCGCCGATCGACGAGGCGGCGTGGCGGCTCAGCGCCGAGGATGCCGCGCTCTTGTTCCTCGCCCATGGGGGAGAGCGATACCTGGAGCAAAGCCGCCGCTCTACATTTCACCTCCACCTGGCGGCCGAGGACGGCCGCGTCGTATGGACGGGTATTGCGGTGGGATCGGGCGCCGATCCCCTGGTCGTGCGCTTTGACGCGACCAGCGGCGAGCGGCTCCCCTGATCCTGTCGACTGAAAGGAGGTACGTGCATGAAAAAAACCAAGCGCCAAAAGGGTCAAAGTCTGGTCGAATTCGCCCTGCTGCTGCCGATCCTGCTGATTATCATGGCCGGGGTGCTCGACCTGGGGCGGCTCTATTACACCTACGTGGCGGTGACCGACGCCGCCGCCGAGGGGGCGTCCTACGCCTCGCGCCACCCCAACGCCTCGACGGAGACGATCACTGCCTGGGCCCAGGCCTCCAGCGGGGGGCTGATCAACCTGGAGCAAGACGGCACGGTCGAAGTCATCCGGCCTTCGCTGATGTACGGGGACCCGATCACGGTGTCGGTCAGCTATTCCTACACCGTGGCGACCCCCTTTATCCAGGCCATGTTCCCGGGCGGTCAGTTCCCGCTGCGGGCCGTAGCGAGCGAGGTCATTCTCACGGCGCCGTAGCCGCTTGAATCGATTGCTGGACCAAGCCAGTAAACTATAGGAGGAGTACTGATGAAGGAAAGAAACGAACGCAATGAACGAGGTCAGACGGTGGTGATCGTGGCCTTTATGGTCGTCGTGCTGCTGCTGATGGCCGGGCTGGCCGTCGACGGCGGCACCGCCTACCTCAACCGCCGGCGCATGCAGAACGCCGCCGACGCCGGTTCCCTCGCCGGGGCCCACGCGCTGGCCGAGACCGCCTGCGCCGACGTGCCGCCGAACACGGCCGACTCGGTCATCCACGCCGCCATCGTCGACTATGTCCAGCGGAACGGCGTCGACGACGGCTGGAACGACATGCAGGCCGAGTACGTGATGTTTAACGACGAGCACAAGGTGGTTTCCTACGCCCCCAAGGTCTTTGTCGGCGGCGGGACGGTGCCCAATGGCGCCACCGGCGTCGCCGTCACCACCACCATCACCCGGCCCACCTACCTGCTGAACCTGCTCGGCATCACGACCGGCGGGGCCAGCGCGGCGGCTACCGCCGTCACCGGCCCGCCGCTGCTGCTGGGCGGCCTGCGCCCCTTTGGCGTGCCGCTGGAGGTGATGCAGCAGTTGAACGAGGGGGACTGTTTCACTTCCAGCTTCAAGAACTGCCAACCCGATGCCCCGCCGGGCGATCCGAATGCCTGCTACATCTATAACGACGAGGGGGATTCGATTGGACAGCACCGCAACTGGCTCAACCTCAACCACGTCTGGAACGAGGGCGAGGCGCCCAATTTTCCCCGCGCGACGGGTAATCCGGGAAGTTCCGCCTACTTGAAGCTGTGGATGGAGAACGGCTGGCAGGGCACCCTCTACTCCGACTGCTTCTGGAGCGAGGGCTGCCACTTTGGCGATTACATCCACGCCAAGCCCGGTACCAATTCGGCGCCCATCGGCCACGTCCCGATCGACACCGTCTTTTTCGTGCCCATCTTTGACATCGTCCCCCACTATGACGAGATCCCCGAGCCCAAGGCGGATCCGCACCCGCAGGGCGGCGACTTTTACTATCACGTCGTCGGGTTCGTCGGCGTGACCGTCGGCCCCGGCGACGCGGACCAGGGCGGCGGCACGGTGCGCGCCTGCATCACTGAGATGATCATCGGCGAGGGCTATCCCAGCCCCAACCCCGGCTTTGGCGAGGACATGTGCGCCAGCCACACCATGGTCGTCACCCTCTGGCGGTAGATCTGGCAATGACGGTAGGGGCGCAGCACGCTGCGTCCCTACCACGGCCCAGGAGGTCTGAAATGAAAAAATGGATTGTGTTGTGGACTGTGCTGCTGTTTTCCTTGACGTCGGCTCTGCCTGTTTGGGCGCAGGCACCGGCGCAGGAGGGGACAGAGATCGAGGTGGAAGGGACCCTGGAGGAAGTCGACCTGGCGGCCGGGGTGATCGTCGTCGATGGGACGCGGTTTTTCCTGGTCGACAGCACGGTTTGCCTGCGAGGCCGAGGATGGCACACGCCGGTTGCGGCGGAGGAGCTGGTCGTCGGCCAGTGGGTCGAGGTGGCGGGCGTCGAACAGGCGGATGGGACGCTCCAGGCCCGTCACGTCCGCATCAAGGATGCGCCGGGCGGGCCGGACGACGCATCTGGAGCCGATCCCCATCCCGCCGCGGTCAAGCTCTCGACGTACCTGGATGTCACGTACGAAGAGGTGATCGCGCTGCACGTGGAGGGGGTGGGCTTTGGCGAGATCGCCCGCGCTTACCGGCTGGCGGCCGCCAATTCTGAGGCGGGCGTGAGCGGGGCGGACCTGCTCCAGATGAGGCTGGAGGGAGTTGGCTGGGGGGAGGTCTGCAAGCAGATCGGGATCCACCCCGGCAACGGCCGCCCTCCGTGGGCGGGCCAGGGCCACAGCGGGAAGGGGGATTCGTAAAAGGCATGTCCCTGCTCGCCCTGTGATGCGAACGCACCGGCGCCGCCCGGCGTGGTAGGGCGTGGCACGCCGCGTCCCTGCTGCTGGAAGCACGTTGGAAGTGGCGTCATAGCGGCCAGATTTTGGATCTACCGAGTCTGCAAAGGACGAGATGAACGCCGCCAGCTTTGTCGTCGGCCGGCTGTCGCCCTGGGGGTGACGGCGCCGGCGCATTTTCGGGCCGGGGATTTGCCTCACAACAGGGGCAAATCCCTTTTTTCGTCCCTCTGCCCGTCTGGAAGCCCTCCTTTTTCCTGGGCAGGAGAGTTTTCAGAGAGACGACCCGCTGAGTAGAGTTACACGACTCTTATTCGCGGATAGTGCCGTGATCAAGTGTTGTTGAGCATTTTTAGCCACGAATTGGCACGAAATTTGTTTTAATTCGTGTAAATTCGTGGCAGATTTTTGTCATTCTGTTGCACCAATAAAGCCGGGAGGCTTTCCCCCTCTTGACAAATTTCAAGTTGTATGTTATAATTCTTAACAAGTAGATTAAATTTCATTAGGAGAAAGCGATGTATCCAGTCCCAACCGAATGCCCGGTCTGCCACGACGATCTGTTCGCCACCCGCCTCGTCTGCCGCAACTGCGGCACGGCCCTGGAGGGACGGTTTTCGATGGGGCGGCTGTTCCAGTTGACCCCGGAACAGATCTATTTTGTCGAGACGTTTATCCGCTGCGAGGGCAAGATCGGCCGCGTGCAAGAGGCGCTGGGCGTCTCTTACCCCACCGTCCGCAGCCGCCTGGAGGAGGTGGTCCGCGCCATGGGCTACGAGGTCAGCGCGCAGGAGGAGACGGACGAAATCCGCCGCCAGGAGGTCTTGCAGCGGCTGGCGAAGGGCGAGTTCTCGGCCGAGGAGGCCCTGGCCCGGCTGCAGGAGTAGCAGGGGGCTGGGAGCGATGCCTGGCGGCAGGCGATCGCCGGGGTGACCACGCGAACACAGGAGGTGGAAAGATGTTTAAGGAGAGGATCGAAACGTCGGCAGCGCCAACGATTGCCATCACGGAATGCCTGGGCGACCTGGTCATCAGGGGCACAGAAGAGTCGTGGGTCGATATCCGCTTGCGCGGGCGGGGAAACGACGTCACCCTGGAACGGGACGGGGATCGCCTGGAGATTGCAGCGCGGGCGGACTGCTACCTCACCTGCCCGCACGGGGCGACGCTCTCCATTGGCACCGTGCGGGGCGGTTTCAAGCTCAAGGACGTGACGGGCGCAGCCGAGATCGCGACCGTCAACGGTGACGTCGTTTTGCGCGGCACCGGTCCGATCGCCTTGCAGGAGGCTTTTGGCGACCTGAGCGCTCGCCAGGTGGCTGGCGGCCTGGACGCCCGGACGGTGGCCGGAGATGCCCGGGTGCAAGGGGTGGCCGAATCGCTCGCGATCGGCCGGGCCGGCGGCAACCTGCGCGCCGACGGCATCGCGGGCGGGCTCGAGGTCGAAGCGGTGGGCTCGGACGCGGCCCTCGGCCCGCCCTTCTCCCCCGGCGCCGCCTACCGCCTGACGGTCGGCAGCAACTTGCGCGTCTACGTCCCCGCCGATGCCAGCCTGCGCCTGGCCTTCCAGGTCGGCGGGCGCGTCCGCTCTGACCTGCCGGACCACGTCTTCCAGGAGAGCGCGGGCGAAACGACGGCCGTCATCGGGGCAGGCGAAGCGTCGCTGGAGGCGACGGTTGGCGGGCACGTCCGCCTGCAGGCTGTCGAAGGGTCGCGGGGGGAGGACTTTGAGGCCGACCTGGACGGATTGGGCCTGACCATCGAGGCGCGCATTGCCGAGGCGATGGCGGATATGGAGAGCCGCCTGGCGCAGAGTATGCGCCACCTGGACGACGAGAACCTGCGGCGGCGGATCGAGCGGGTGGCCGAACAAGCCCGCCAGCAGGCCGGGCACACTGCCGACCGGGCGCGCCTGCAGGCGGAACGGGCCGCGCAGCGGGCGCAGATGCGGGCCGAGCAGGCCGAGCGCCGCTGGCGCCGCGCCAGCGGCCAGCGCCCCCGGCCCGAACGCCCCGCCGTCTCGGACGAGGAGCGGCTGAGGGTGCTGCGCATGGTCGAAGAGGGCAAGGTTTCTCCCGAACAGGCCGCCGACCTGCTTGCCGCCCTGGAGGGCAAGTAGTGGTTGCTGCCGCCGTCGGCCGCCGCGTCGAGGGGATCGTCCCCTTCGATCCCTTCCGTCACCTGGCGGGGGTGGTCGAGCTGATGCTGCACGCCTTCCGCGGAGGGTTGGGGCCCGGCGCCCGCTACACGCTGCGCCGCATGAAGCGGGCGGCGCGCTGGGGCGCCTGGGGGTTCTGGCTGTGGGGCATAGAACCCCAGGCCGGCAGCGCGCCGGGTTTCGTCTGGGTCGACGCGGGCCACGTTGTCGGCAACGTCTCTTTGCGCCGCGCCGCTTCTCCGGGCGGGTGGATGATCGGCAACGTCGCCGTCCATGCTGACTGGCAGGGACGGGGCATCGGCCGGGCGCTGCTGGAAAAAGCGCTCGAGACGGCTGCCCAACAGGGCGCGGCCTGGATCGGCCTGGAGGTTGATGAAAAGAGCGCCGTCGCCCGCCGGATGTACGAGCGGACGGGCTTTGTGCCGGTGGGCGCGATGCTGGAACTGGTCCACTCGGCCGCGGCGTCCCTCCCGCCCCCTTCCCGCGCCCCGCTCGATCTGCGGCCCGGCCGCGCGGCGGACAGCGCCGCCCTGTACCAGCTGGCCCAGGAGGGGCTGAGCCGCGCCCACTGCGAGACGCTAGAGATCCGGCGCTCCATCTACCGCGCTGGCTGGGAGGTGCAATTGGGCGGGTGGCTCGAGGGCTGCCGGGAGAGCTGGGAAATTTGCGAACGAGACGGGGCCGTGATCGGGGCGCTGCGGGTGCAGAGCCGCTGGTTCCCGCGCTGGCACAACCTGGAGGTGTTGGCCCGCGAGACGGAACTGGAACGGCTGGGGCCGCAGCTGGCGGCGGCAGGTCTGTCCATCCTGGCGCACCGCCGCCCGTGGGAAACCACGACGGCGCTGCCCGGCTGTCGCGAGGCCCTGGAACCCCATTTCACCGCCTGCGGCTTCCGGCGCCTGCGCCGCCTGGTCCAAATGCGGCGGTACCTGGGACAGAAGGTGACAGTCCGATGAATGCGGCAGCAAAAGGAGAAATGTATGAGTGAAAAACGCGAGATTCTCGAGTTGATCGAAGCGGGCGAGATCAGCGTCGAAGAGGGCGTGCGCCGGTTGGAAATGCTGGCCGGGGGGCCGCAGCCGGAACCGGAGGCCCCGCACGTCTCGCCGCCGCCCTCCCGCCAGCAAGTCGTCCGGCCCGGGCTGGTGCGGCTGATCTGGCAGCTCGCCTTCTGGCTGGGGGTCGTGCTGCTGACGGGCGGCGCGCTGCTGGTCGCCGCCGTCTATGCCTGGGATCTGGCATCGGGATGGCTGGTCTGCGGCTGGCCGCTCTTTGCCGTCGGTGTGCTGGTGATGGTGCTGGGCTGGTGGATGCGCCGGGCGCGCTGGCTCTCCTTGCGCGTGCGCCAGACGGACGGGCCAAACATTATCCTGGCCCTGCCGCTGCCGCTGGGTCTCGTCGGCTGGGCGGTGCGCATCCTGCGCCCCTTTGTCCCGCAATTGCAGCAGGACGGACTCGACGAGATGATCCTGGCGCTGCAAGAAGAACTGCACGATGGACACCCCCTCATCGTCGAGGTCGACGAGGGAGAGGGGGGAGAACAGGTACAGGTCTATTTGGGTTAGGAGGTGTGTCGTGACCAAGGGAACAGAAGAACGGCTCAAGATCCTGCAGATGCTGGAGGAGGGCAAAATCTCGGCTGACGAGGCGACCACGCTGCTGCGAGCGATGGAGGGCGGCGATCGCCCGCCAACCCTGCCCTCGCCGCCGGCGGGCGCGGAGGGGCGCTACCTGCGCATCAACGTCGTCGACCTGGATTCCGGCAAGGGGAAAGTGAACGTCACCATCCCCCTCGGCCTGGTCAACGTCGGCCTGCGCATGGCAGAGCGCTTTGCCCCCAACGACTTTGACGACTTTGACTTTCAGGAGCTGGGCGAGCTGATCACCAGCGGCGCCATCGGCAAACTGGTCGAGGTCGTCGACGCCGAGGACAATGAGCGCGTCGAAATCTATGTAGAATAACCCCGCTTCTCTCCTTGCTGATAGGGATGGTTGGATTTTGTCCGACCATCCCTACATCCACGTCAAGTCCCAAGTCACGGCTGCTGCCAGGTTCCCTCGACCAACGATCCCATCGTTTCCCCCTCGTGGATGCGACGGATCGCCTCGGCCAGTATGGGGGCGATGGAGATGATGTGCAGCTTGGGATGGGCGGCGATCTCTGGCGGGATGTGGACGGTGTCGGTGACGACCAGTTCGGCGATGTCGGCCCGGCCCAGGCGCTGCAGGGCGCTGGGCAAGAGCACCGGGTGGGTCACGGCCAGGTAGGCTGGCGGAACGGCCCCCGCCTCGAACAGGGCGGGCAGTTCGTCCAACATGCTGCCACTGGCGACGATGTCGTCGATGACGATGGGCGTTCGACCGCTGATGTCCCCGGCGACGTGGGTCACCTGCACACCCCCTTTTGACAGGCGCCGCTTGTACATCACCGCCATTGGCAGGTCGAGCAGGTCGGCGTACTTGTTTGCCAGCCAGGTCCGCCCCACGTCGGGAGAGACGATGGCCGCGTTTTCAAACCCCTTGCGCCGGAAATAACCTCCCAGCACCGGCACGGCGGTGAGCGGGTCCACGGGGATGTCGAAAAAACCCTGCGTCGCCTGGGCGTGGATGTCGACATAGATCACTCGCGTCGCGCCCATCTCCTGGATCATCCGCGCGACGACCTTGGCGCTGATCGGCTCGCGCCCTTTGGCCATCCGTTCCTGGCGGGCGTAGGGGTAGTAGGGCATGACGACGTTGATGGCATAGACCGAGGCGCGGCGGAAGGCGTCGATCATGAGAATCAACTCCATCAGGTGGTCGTTCACCGGTTGGGTGCAGGGTTGGAGGATATAGATCTCCTGGTGCCGCACCAGCTCTTTGATCTGGACGTGGATCTCGCTGTCGGGAAAGGTCTGGATTTTGAGCGGCAGCAACGACAGGCCAAGCTGTTTTGCGATAGCCTCGGCCAGGGGCACGTTTGCCCGCCCACTACAGAGATGCATCATTCTTGACTTGGGCATCCTTTTTTCCTCCTCGATTTTGTCACATTATCTCGACAATGGCACATTTCAACATTGGATGCTCTACCGCAGTGGGAGAAGGGGAAGGGGGGTTTCGCAGGCGGCGAAGCCGCCTGCGAAACCCCCCTTCCCCGTGCTTGGCAGAGCAATCTACTGAAATGTGCCATTGTCAAATTATATTCAATTTAGGCCAGGGGACAAATTTTGCCGTCGGGGGGGCGGGAATGACGCGGTCTCACATGCATTTTTGTCCCTGGTTGAGCGCACAAACCTGTTTCGCTTGCTTCCCCGGGCTTGTCTCGGGCGGCGGGGGGCCTCTCGTCGCCCATTTTTGTTAGGACTTTTGACCTATAGGCAAGCGGGGCTGATATTGGTATAATATGGTTGTAACGTAGCGGCTCAGCCTGCCACTTGCAGTCTCCCACCAAGAGCAAAGGGAGATGGGGCGTTTCGCGCGCAAAACGCCTGGTTTTCGCTGCCTCGTGCCCGGGAGAAGCATCCAGGGGGTTGTGGCTGAGCAGCAGCATGAAGGAGATGGCGTGAAACGAGCGCTTGGTACTATGGTAGCCAGTTTACCATACCCGCGTCTGTTCAAGTTCTTTTGCTGGAGCCTGGGTGTGTTGGGTATGGTTTCCCTGCTCTTGCTGTCGGGAGGGCTGCCATTATCTACCTGGGGATTGATCCTTTTGTTCATCCCCCTGGCGATACTGGCGGATATTTTCAACCTGCGTGTTTCGCAACATGTCTTTTTGTCCTTTGGCACGATCATCTGCCTGTTGTGCGCGTTGCTGTTGGGGCCGGTCGCTGCGGCGTGGGTGGCTGGCATCAGCAACCTGTTTACCGAAGTGGTCCTGATTCGACGCGGCCTGTATTTTGCCGCCCGCTCGGCAGGTATGTGCATCCTGATGTGGCTGGTGGGAGGAATGGCCTACCGGGCCGCCGGGGGCGTCGTGCCCCTGGTGCATCTGCAGTGGGTCGAGCTGGCCCAAGTCCTGGTCCTTTTTCTGGCTTTTGCCGGGGTGAACCGCCTGGTGATGAGCGTCGATCGCCTCCTGCGCGGCCTTTCCCTGCGCCGCTACCTGGGCCATATCACCCCGCGAACACTGTTGATGCAGCTGACCTTTGTGCCGATTGCGGCGGTCATGGCGGTCGGATACGCTGCCCTTGGGCCGCTCTTCCTGGCCCTGTTGTTGCTGGTCGTGTTCTTGGGCCTTGCCGTGGTGCAGCGGCTGCGGCGCACCTCGGATGTCCTGGCACAGCGGGTGACCGCACTGGACACCCTCAACCACGTGGGGCGATTGATCGGCTCGTCGCTCGACCTGGAGGCCCTGGTCGACCTGATCTATGAAGGGGCCAGCCAGTTGATCGACACGTCAAATTTCTGGGTTGCGCTCTACCATGCAGAGCGCGGCGAGTTGGTCTACCAGGTTCTCTACGATGCCGGCCAGCGGTACCCCCCGGAGCATCGCCTGTACCAGCCGGGGGTTGGCCTGGCGGCCTATGTCATCGAACAAAAGCGGCCGGTTCTCGCCCACAACCTGGCGGAAATCAAGCAGCTGCCGGTGCAACTGACGACGGTCGGTTCCGGGCAGGTCACCGAGTCGGTGCTGGGCGTGCCGATGATGGTCAAGGGCAAGGTCATTGGCGCCATTGCCGCCCAGAGCTACCAGCCTGACGCGTTTGGGCAGCAGGACGTGGGCACGCTGATGACGCTGGCCAATCAGGCCGCCGTCGCCCTGGAGAACGCGCGCCTGTTCCGCGAGGTGGCCCAGGGGCGGCGCAACCTGCGTGCGGTGCTGGACAGCGTCGAGCACGCGGTGGTTGTGACCGACCTGGACGGGCGGGTGCTGATGGCCAACCTGGCGGCGGCCAAACTGTTCGGCGTGTCAGAGGAGCAGGTCGCCGGGCGGCCGTTGGCAGCAGTGATTGGCCATCGCGCACTTGCCGCCGTGGCCGAGCGGATCGAGCGGGGGGAGATCACGGGCCCGGTCGAACTGCAGGTGGAACTCGGCGACGGCCACGCTCTCGTGGCGCACCTGAACCCGGTGACCAGCCTGGAGGGTGAGCGGGCCGGCTACGTGGTCGCAATGGCCGACATCACCGCCATCCACGAACTGAGCCAGTTGAAATCCTTCTTGATTCGCCTGGCCTCACACGATCTCCGCACCCCGCTCCAACTGGCGAGCGGCTTTTTCGAGGTCCTGGTCGAAGATGCCCTTTTCAACAAGCAGCAGGTTGACCTGGTGCGGCGGGTGCGCAAGAACATGGATGCGATGAAAAAGCTGATCGACGAGTTGTTGGAACTGGAGCGGATCGAAAGGGATAACAACAATTGGGAAGCACTCGACGTCGGGCAGTTGGTGCGTCAAGTCGTCCAAGATCAACGGCTGCAAGGGGAAATGAAAGAGCAGCAGATCTGGTTGGACATTGTTCCAGAGCCAATCAAGGTCAAGGGGGATCAGCGCATGCTGACCCAGGCGATAGCCAACCTGGTGGACAATGGGATCAAGTATACGCCGGAGGGCGGCAAGATCACCATCCGCGTGCGCGCGGATGGCGACGAGGTAAAAATCGTGGTTCAGGATACGGGCATCGGAATCCCACTGGATCAGCAGTCCCGCCTCTTTGAGCAGTTCTACCGCGTCCGCCAGCCGGGCACCGAGCACATATCCGGCACCGGTTTAGGGCTGAGCCTGGTGCGAGAGATCGTGGAGAAGCACGGTGGCCGGGTCTGGGTAGAGAGCGAAGGCGTGCCGGGCCAGGGCTCGACGTTTGGGATCGCCCTGCCCAGGCAGAGTCGCCGACCGGCTGACTTGGAAGTGGCGTGAACCCCGTCCGTCAGCGGCGCTTTTGCCGCCGCAGCCCGCCCCGATAGGCCGGGGCAATGATCCCCACCAGGGTGCAGCAACTGAGGTCAAGCATGCGCGTCGCCAGGCGCGGGTCCAGCTCCTCAATCGGCGTGGCGGTCGTGATGACGGTGGCCAGCCGGGCATTGTAGCGGTAGTCGAAAACCTGGTACAGCTTTTCCCGCGCCCATGGGGTAGCGGATTCGGTGCCCAGATCGTCCAGCACCAACAGGGGGACCCGCCGCACCTGGTCAAAGCGCTTGTCGAAAGAGGTGGCGCTCTGCGGGCTAAAAGTGGCCCGCAGGTGATCCAACAGGTCGGGCGCCACGACGAACAGCACCGCATCGCCGTGCTTGGCGTGGGTGTTGGCGACGGCGGCGGCGAGGTGGGTCTTGCCGCAGCCGTGCGGGCCGGTCAGGACGAGCCAGCCCTCGGGGCTGGCGGCAAAGTCGCGGGCGATTTCCAGCGCCAGGCGCAGGTTGTCCAACTCCTCTTGCGGCAGCTCTCCCCGCCGCAGGTCAAAGTTCTCAAAGGTCTGGTGGCTGTGCAGGCGCAAGCTGCCCAGGATCGAAGAATCGACCTCCCCGGTCGCCCGGTAATCACGGGCCAGGATGGTCACCACCCGCGTCAGGTCGGGATCGACCAGGCGGGAGCGGATGCGCAGCGGGATTTCTTCCAGCTCGTGGTTGGTCGTGATGACGGTGGGCAGGCGGGCGTTGTAGCGATAGTTGAGGATCTGGAACAGCTTTTCCTGCGCCCAGGGGGTGGGGGCCTCGGTGCCCAGGTCGTCCAGGATCAGCAGCGACACGGTGCGCACCTGCTCAAAGCGCTGGTCGTACCCGGCGGGGCTGGTCGGGCCAAAGGCGGCCCGCAGGTGGTCGAGCAGGTCGGGAACGGTGATAAAGAGGGCCGGCTGGCCCCGCTCGACCGCCCGGTTGGCGATCGCGACTGCCAGGTGCGTCTTGCCGCAGCCATATCCGCCCCGCAGCAGCAGCCAGCCGGAGGGGTTTTCGGCATAGGAGCGGGCGGTCTCGTAGGCCAGGCGCAGGTTGTCCTGCCGCTCCGGTTGCAGGCCGTGGCCCTCCGGCACAAAGGTGGCAAAGGTCATCCGTTCAAGGATGTCCAGGTTGCTCAGCGCGCGGAGTTGGTCGACGCGCTGCTGGCTGTGTTCCTGCAGGCGGCAGACGCAGGGGTGGAGTTTGCCGAAATCGGGATGGTCGAGAGGTAGGTCGTAGCGCACGTAACCCAGCCCATTGCAGTGGGGGCAAACTTTTTCTGGCCGGGGCAGGTCGCTAGTGCTCGATGTAGTCACGATACTTGCCCTCAATGTAACGTCGGCGATCCTCCTGGCGATTTGGCCGATCTGTTTCATCCTGTCTCCCCTCGTTGTGCCACCGCTCCAAGATGGCGCGAATGTAGCGCCAGCTGCGCTTGTTGAGGGCGACCGCCTCGCGGAAGGCCGCCTCGACCCATTCGTCGGGATATGCATCCTCGGCCTCTCTCAGCTCGTCGACGATGAGCGGGGTGAGGGGACCGATGTTTTCCTCGTACAGGACAAAGATGTTGGTGCGCAGGGCCGGCTGGGTTTCCGGCAGCGGCTCGCCGCGGCGCAGCGATTCCAGGGCTGCCCGTCCCTTGGGGGTGTTGGCGAAATAGATCGTCTCGCGTCGGGCGGTTGCGCCGGGCGCGGCCTGCGCGCGCAGCAGCGTTCCCCGCTCCACTGCCCGCTCCAGCGCCGCCTCGACCGCCCCCGCTGTCGGCTCGCCCAGCGCCGCCAGGAGCAGTGGGTCGGCCAGCAGGTCCTGCCGCTCGACGTAGCGCGCCGCTCCCTGCTGCTGCTCCAGCAGGTACAGGACGTGCAGCGTCGTCTTGAGCTCGTCCAGGTCGTCGATGAGCGGGATCAGCTCGGTGAACAGGGGCTCGGGCAGGCGCACGCTGCGCGTCTTGCCGGGTGGGAAACCGCTGAAACTGCGCATGTCAGGAGAACTCGACCTCTCGGATGCGGGTCGCGGCATCCAGGAACTGGGCCAGCTGCTGCTTGAAAAAGAGCTGCACCACGCCGGTCGGGCCATTGCGATGCTTGGCGACGATGATGTCGGCCAGGTGCTGCTTGTCCGTGTCGGGATTGTACATCTCGTCGCGGTAGATGAACATGACCACGTCGGCGTCTTGCTCGAGACTCCCGCTTTCGCGCAGGTCGGACAATATCGGCCGCTTGTCCGTCCGCTGCTCGACGGCGCGGGAGAGCTGCGAGATGGCGACGACCGGCAGGTCCAATTCGCGGGCCAGCGCTTTCATCATGCGCGAGATGTACGAGACCTCTTGCACCCGGTTCTCCACCCGCACGTCGCCGGTCATCAACTGCAGGTAATCGACCACGATCAGGTTCAGCCCGTGCTCGGCGTGGATGCGGCGCGCCTTGGTGCGCAGCTGCAGCGCCGAGATGGAGGGAGTGTCGTCGATAAAGACGGGCAGCTCGGCCAGCACCCCCATGGCCTGCACGATGAGCGACCACTCGTGCTCCTCGAAGCGGGCCAGGCGCAGCTTTTGCGCGTCGATGCCCGTCTCGGCCGAGATCATCCGCTGTACCAGCTGCTCCGCCGACATTTCCAGGCTGAAAACCGCCGTGTGGTGGCCCAGGCGGGCCGCATTGCGGGCGATGGAAAGGGCCAGCGAGGTCTTGCCGACCCCCGGCCGGGCGGCGAGGATCAGCAGGTCCGATTTCTGCAGCCCGCCCAGTACCCGGTCGATGTCCACAAAGCCGGTCGGCACGCCCAGCATCTCGCCGCGGTGGCTGTACAGATATTCGATGCGATCATAGTAGCTGTCGACCGCGGCGCGAATGGGGGTAATGTCCCGCGTCAGGCGGCGTTGGGAGATGCCGAACAATGTCTGCTCGGCCCGGTCCAGTACGTCGCCGATCTCTTCCGCTTCCTTGTAGGCCAGTTGGGCAATGTCCCCGGCGGCGCCGATGAGACGCCGGCGCACGGCGTTCTGCTCCACGATGTGCCCGTACGCCTCGACGTGGATGGCGGTGGGGACAATGTCGATCAGGCGGGCGATGTAGGACGCGCCGCCCACCTCCTCCAGCAGCCCGCGCGACTCGAGTTCGTTGCGCAGGGTGACGAAATCGACCGGATCCCGTCGCTCGTGCAGGTCGAGGATCGCCTGGTAGATCCAGCCGTTCTTTTGGACGTAAAAATCCGTAGGATGCAGGAAGGGAGCGACCCGAAAGAGCGCCTCGGGATCGATCAGGAGCGCTCCGAGTACGGCTTCCTCGGCCTCGATATTCTGAGGGACTGTCTTTTCCGGCGTAGCCATTGTGAACAGGGTTTAACCAGCTAGTGAATGGGCAAGTCGTCGATGTTGAGCCCACTCAGGAATTCGTCAAAGGCGGTGTCTTGATCCTCGCCCGTGAGGTCCTGTTCGGGGACGATGCCGACCTGGTCCATGACTTGTTCGTCGACATAGATCGGCGCCTGTACGCGCACCGCCAGGGCGATGGAATCGGAGGGGCGGGCGTCGATCTCGATCTCTTGGCCGTTGCTGTCGACGACGATGCGGGCGTAAAAGGTATTGTCGTGCAGGCCAGAGACGACGATGTACTGCACCGCGCCGCCCAAGGTCTCGATGATGTTTTTGAGCAAGTCGTGGGTCATGGGCCGCGGCGTTTCGATTTGCTGCAGCTTAAAGTTGATGGCTTCGGCCTCAAAGGGGCCGATCCAGATCGGCAGGTAGCGATCCGCATCGATTTCTTTCAGCAGGACAACCCGGTGCTGTGATGTCAGGCTGACCTGGATACCGGCAATTTTTACTTCGATCATTTTGGCCTCCTGGGAGCCAATCCGCTCCGCCGAGGTGCCTGGGCTGGAAAGGGGATTGCGCAGGCTGGGTGCTGGCTTGAGTGGATTATACCACAACCAAGGCAAGGCGTACAAACGAACAAACGACGAGAGCGGCGGGGTGTATGTTGCTGGGGGCAGTGGCCGGGTTCTTGGGTTTTGCCAAAGATGCGGCAGACTGCAACTCTGCCGCATCTTTTGTAGAGCACGGGTGGGGCCGGAAGCAGGGTCCCGCGAAGCGGGATGCAACTCCTGCCCATTCGCTGCGCCGAACGCAGGCCCGGTGATTTCCAGGGCAAAGCCCGGCTCAGATGGCCGGGCTGAATTGAACCGGGCGGAACTTGTAGCCGTAGCTGATGATTCCCTCTGCACCGTCAGCCCGCAAGCGGCGGGTCACCATTTCCACCGGCATCCCGATCTCGACCTCCTCGGCAGAGACGTCGGTGAGCTGGGCTGTGACCAACGGCCCTTCCTCCAGGCGCACGAGAGCCACCGTGTAAGGCGTCGCGTCTTCGAACCCGGCCGGCGCGTTGTAGACGGTGCTGTAGGAATAGACCTCGCCCCGCCCGCTGAGGGCGAACTGGGTCTTGGCCGGCGCCTCACACTCGGGGCAGACGTCGCGCGGTGGAAAGATCTTGGTCTTGCACCGGTCACAAACTTCTCCCATCAATCGATATCGCTGCTGTTGCAGTCTCCAGGTGTTGGGTACACTCATTCGCAACCTCCTATGGAAAATCAGGAATTTACCCGTTCTAGAATGTGCGTGATGGCCGTGCCGCCGCTGCCGCCGATGCTTTGGGTCATTCCCCAGCGAGCGTCAGGGACCTGGTTGGGGCCCGCCTGCCCGCGCAGTTGTTGGACCGCTTCGACAATCTGATAGACGCCCGTGGCGCCACCGGGGTTTCCGCGCCCCTTGAGTCCCCCCATGGTCGAAATGGGCAGCCGTCCTTGCAGCGTGATCTCGCCGTCCAGCGCCATGCGTGCTCCCATCCCCAGCTGGCAGAAACCGGCCGCCTCCAGGCTCATCGCGGCAGTGATACTAAAGGAATCGTACAGCTCGAAAAAATCGATCTCGTCCGGAGCAATTCCAACCTGCTCGTAGGCGCGGCGAGCAGAGAGCGCGACTCCCTCCAGCAGCAGCGGGTCCCGCCGATCGTGCAGGGCCACGCTGTCTGTTCCCACCGCCGAAGCGGCGATCCGCACCACCGGCTGGGAGAAGCGCTGCGCCCACTCGGTCGGGACGAGGACGGCCGCTGCTGCGCCATCTCCGATGGCCGCCGAGTCCATCAAGTTGACCGGTGGGGCGATCATCCGCGCCCGGGCGTAGGATTCGAGCTTGAGCGGAATGTGGAACATGGCGCAGGGGTTGTTCATCGCGTTGGCGTGGGCGTTGATGGGGAATCCGCCAAAATCTTGCGCCTGGTAGCCGAATTGGTGCATGTAGCGGCGCATCAGCAGCGCATTGAGCGCGGCGAACGAGAGCCCGTGGGCGGCTTCGTGGTCGGCGTCGGCGCCCGCCATCAGGGCCGCCTCGGCGTCGGGAGGCGCAGCGTCGGTCATCTTTTCCACGCCGACGACCAGCGCAATGTCGGCCCACCCACCGCCGACGGCCAGGTAGCCCATGCGCAGCGCGGCCGCGCCGGACGCGCCCGCCGCCTCCAGGCGGAGGGCCTCAATGCCCCGCAGCCCGGCAAAGTCGGCGATCAATGCTCCCAGGTGCTCTTGCCCCGTCAGCTCGCCGGAGAGCATGTTGCCGACGTAAAGGGCGTCTACCCACTCCACGCCGGCGTCTGCCATCGCCGCCTGGAGGGCCTGCAAGGCCAGCTGGCAAAGTCCCAGCTCCCAGTGTTCGTCGACCTGGGTTTGTCCAATCCCGATAATGGCAACGTCTCTCATCAGCTCACTCGGCCCATAACGTGGAATCCACGGCCGCGACAGCGCTCATTGCATCACCAGCTTGCGGCGATAGCGCGCATAGGTGGCATAGTCGATCTCGCTGCGCCGCGCGATATAGTCCCGCGTCGCTGGCGCCCGGTCTCGCCGCGCCTCGATGGCTTCCGTGACCCGCAGCGAGATGGCATCCGATCCCGCCCCGGAGCCAAAACTGACCAGCAGGATGCGCTCGCCTGGCCGGGCCTGGTCCAGAACCGCGGTCAGGCCCAACAGGGAAGAGCCGGCATAGGTGTTGCCAATCTCTCCCACCAACAGTCCCGGGGCACACTGTTGGTTTGTGAATCCCAGGCGGCGCGCCACGCTGCTGGGGAATTTGAGATTGGGTTGATGAAAGACGGCGTAGGCGTAATCCTCGGGCGTCGTGCCCATGGCTTGCATCAACCCTTGTGCCGCCGCGCTGCTGTGACGAAAGTAGGCCGGCTGCCCGGTGAAGCGGCCGCCGTGCGAGGGATAGTGCTGATAGGCCCGTCGCCAAAAGTCGGGCGTGTCAGTGACGAAGGAATAAGAGCCCTCGAAAATGGCCAGCGCCTGCCCGGCAGGGCCCAGCAAGTAGGCCGCTCCGCCAGCGCCGGCGGTATACTCCAGCGCGTCGCCGGGCCGCCCCTGGGCGGTGTCCGCGCCGATCGCCAGGGCGTAGCCGCCCATCCCTGAGCCGACAAAGCCGACCGCGGCCTGGAAAGCCTCGCTGCCGGCCTTGCAGGCAAACTGCCAGTCGGCGGCCTGGGTGTGAGGGATGGCGCCGATTGCCTCGGCGACGACGGTCGAGGTCGGTTTCACGGCGTATGGGTGGGACTCGCTGCCGACCCAGACAGCGCGGATGTCGGCCGGATCGACGGCCGCGGCGCGGGCCAGGGCGTTGCGAGCGGCCTCGATGGAAATGGTCACCACGTCCTCGTCCAGGCCGGGCACTGCTTTCTCGGTGATCGGCGTCCCGCCCTGCCCATCCGTCCAGATGCGATCGACCTCCGATGCCGGGAGGCGGAAACGAGGCACGTAGGCGCCATAGCCAACGACGCCGACGTCGCGGTCCGGTTTTAACAGCCTGGGTTGCTCGTCATTCATCCGTTCTTCACTCGCCGTCGACGATGCCAGCGCGCATCGCCTGTAGAATCTCGGCGGCCTGATTGGGACGGACGGCGCCATCGGCAGCCATCCGCCGCGCGACCTGCTCAATTTCGTCCCCCTCGGCGCCGGCGGCCATCGCGACTTGGCGGGCGTGCAGGGTCATGTGCCCTTTTTGAATGCCTTCAGTTGCCAGGGCGCGGATCGCAGCCAGGTTTTGTGCCAGCCCCACCGCCGCCATGGCCGCGGCCAGATCCTGCGCGGACTGCACGCCCAACAGCTTGAGCGCCACCCGCGCCGTGGGATGGGAGCGGGTCGCTCCGCCGACCACCCCCACCGCCAGCGGCAGCTCGATCCGCCCCGCCAGGCCGCCGTCCGCAGTCTGTTCCCAGTTGGAGAGGCTGGTGTAGCGGCTCGAACGGGCAGCGTAGGCGTGAGCCCCTGCTTCGATGGCCCGCCAGTCCTGCCCGGTGGCCAGGGCGACGGCGTCGATGCCGTTCATGATGCCCTTGTTGTGCGTCGCCGCCCGGTAGGGGTCTGCCGCGGCAAACGCCCAGGCCTCGACGATGCCCCGCGCCACCTGCTGGCCAGAAAAATCGCCAAAGGCGAGAACTGGGGCCGGAATCGTGCACCCGGCGCAGGCCAGCCGCCGGTCGGCCAGGTTGGACAGGATCCGCAGTCCCACCCGTCCACCGGCGATCTCTTCAACCAGGGGGGCCAGCTTCTCACAGGCGGTGTTGACCGCGTTGGCCCCCATCGCGTCGCGGCAGTCATAGATCAGATGCACCACCAGCATCGGCCCCGCGGGGGTGTCCGGCAGCACCCGCACCTCCAGGTCGCGGGCCCCGCCGCCCAGGCGCTTGATGACCGGATCGGCCTCGTCGGCGCAGGCCAGCAGGCGCTCCCGCGCCGCCAGCAGCGCGGCCTGGGCCGCCTCCAGGTCGGCCACGTCCAGCAGCTGGACCTGCCCGATCATCTCCGGCGCACTGGCGGCGGCGGAAAAGCCGCCCCCAGCGCGGGCCAGCTTGGCGGCGAAAGAGGCGCCCGCCACGACGGACGGCTCCTCGATCGCCATCGGCACCAAGATGTCCCGCCCGTTCAGCAGGAAATTGACCGCTATCCCCAGGGGTAGGACGTGCCGGCCGATGACGTTCTCGATCATTTGTTCGCCCTGTTCCAGGGCAAGCCCGGCGTCCAGGGCGGCAATTTCCTGTCCGGTCAGTTCAGCCCAACGCGCGATCCAGTCTATTCGCTCCTGCCGGGTCAGCCGATAAAAACCAGATTTCTTAGATGAGGACATCTCGATATCGTGACGCTCCTGTAAGCCCCAATTCGTTCAGGATTGAGAGCCAACGACCTGGTCCCAACCCAGACCTATGTTAGCATATTCTACGTCCAGAGGTCTCTCAAAAACTATCAGGTTCGAGGAATTGCTCTGTCTGCTGTTCCTGGATGTGCTCCCAGGTGCGGAAAATGGAGGTCTTGCAAAAACCAGCGCGATCGAGACTTGCACCTCGTTGACTTTGGTGTACAATCCGGCTTGTCGGGTATCTCCCACTTGCCGTTGGTTGCCGGAACAAGGGGCAAATTGAGCGGGAGATTTCCCCACGGTCTACCTGCATGCCATTTGAGGAGGAGCCAATGAGCCAGCAACTGACCGTCGAGCAAGCCGAGACCGCCCAGGAGAAAAAAGAGTTGATTCGCTTCCAGTGGGAAATTTACCGTGACGATCCCTTTTGGGTTCCCCCACTGGTGTCGGAACGCGTCGAGTTTCTGGATCCAAGCCGCCATCCTTTCTACCAGCACGCCGACGTGGCCCTGTTCCTGGCCCGACGGGGTGGAAAGGTCGTGGGGACCATCGCTGCCATCGCCAACCATCGCCACAATCAATTCTGGGACGATCAGGTCGGTTTCTTTGGCCTTTTTGAGGTCGTCGACGACCAAGAGGTGGCGGACGTCCTTCTGCAGACCGCCGGCGACTGGCTGCGCCAGCGGGGGATGACGGCTATCCGCGGCCCGGCGAACTTTTCCACCAACGAGGAAGTCGGCCTGTTCGTCGACGGGCTGCCGGGGCCGCCGGTGATCATGATGACCTATAATCCCGCTTACTATGCTACCTTGATCGAAGGAGCCGGCCTGGTCAAGGTGATGGACCTGGTCGCCTACATGTCCGATCTGACGCCGTACTACCAGTCCGGCCTGCCGGAAAGGACCTTGAGGATTGCCGAAAAGGTCAAAGAGCGCCGGGGAATCACGGTGCGCAAGATCGACATGCGCCATTTCGACCAGGAGGTCGAGCACGTCAAAGAGCTCTACAACTCGGCCTGGGCCAAGAACTGGGGCTTTGTGCCGATGACAGATCAAGAGATCGAGCACATCGCCGGCCAGCTGCGCCAGATGATCGATCCAGACATCTGCAGTTTTGTGGAAAAAGATGGCCAGCCGATCGGCTTTGCCCTGCTGCTCCCTGACCTGAACCAGCCGCTGCTCAAGGCCTATCCTCACCCGGACACGCCGGAATGGTGGACGATGCTCAAGCTGTTCTGGCACTGGAAGGTGCGCCGGTCGGTGGACACGGTGCGGGGCTGGGCCAGCGGGGTCCTCGAACAGCACCGCGGCGTCGGCGCCGACGCGGTGCTGGCGCTCGAGATCGCCCAGGCAGTCATGCGCAAGGGCTATCGGCGGGCCGAATTATCCTGGGTTCTGGAAGAAAACTTTATGACAAAGCGCATGGCCGAGTTGTACGGCGGCAAGGCCTACCGCACCTACCGGCTGTACGAGAAAGCGCTCTAGTACACGCAGGCGAAAATACCCCGCCGGTTCTATGCCTGCCCTGGATTCCCGCACCTGCCCCCATGGATTTGCGGGAATCCGGGCCCCAGGCCTCGGTAAGCGGCCAAGTCGGCGTTTCCGACGGGGATCTGACGATCCCCTCCGAGCAA
>JAFGEI010000140.1 GCA_016931695.1 Anaerolineae bacterium
AATTTCACGAATTTTCTACCTTTTTTCGTGTTAATTCGTGTAATTCGCGGCTGATTTTTAACGCTCCCCCAAGTTTTGCATACGCCCCTAGATTGTACCGCACCTGGCGAGAAACTCAAGGCGCGGTTGGACGGATCGAAACGGTGGCGACGGGGACCGCGTCGCCTTGCACTGTCCTGTCCGCGGCCAGCCACGGCAGGCGCTGCCCGGTTTCCAGCAGGTACATCCCGGCCAGGAGGGAATAGTCGCCTGCTGGCAGGTCGGCGGGGATCGACAGCACCCGCACGTCGGTGACCACCTCGCCCACGTCCCAAAAGGAAGTGGGGTAGGCGCCGTTCTGCGGCTGTCCGTCCGCCTGGGCGTGCGGCGGGGCGTCGGGCGTGGTCAGGTGCAAAAAGACGGTATAGTCGGCGGGCGGCGGGGCCTGGGCGGCCCAGTAGAGGGTGACGGTGAGCGGTTGCGCGGGGCAAATCGTGTCCTGTGATAGCGCATAGCCCAGGAGGGTGACCTGGTCGCCCAGGTTGGCGTCGAGGCGGTGGGGCACCTCGACGGCGGGGTAGGCCGTGGGCAGCACCTTGAGCCGGTCGAGCAGCACCAGCCCCAGCGGGGCGCCGTTGGCGTCATAGGCGGGCAGCCGCTCGCCGCTGGCGGGATCGTACCAGCCCACCTCGACGCCGTAGACGGCGCGGGTGGGGGCCCACTCGGCCACCGGCACGCCCACCTGGTCGCAGAACAGGTCGCCGGGCGACCAGCGGCGGGTTGGGTAGCGGCTCAGGCCGGGATGGGTGTCGCGCGCGCCGACGATGCGCTGCTGCGACCCGAGAAAGTGGACAAAGTAGGCATAGTTCTCGGCCATCTCGTCGCGCGCCTCCCAGCAGAGCGTGACCTCGACCACCTGGCCGGGCAGGGCGCGGTTCCGCTCCAGGCGGTAGCCGGCCAGGCGGATGGCGTCGCCAAAGCGCACGTCGGCAGGCTCGCTGCGGGCGGCGACCTGGGTGGGGGAGAGCAGCGGCGGCGGGGCGTAAGCGGGCCGCAGCACGGCGACCAGGGCGTAGACGGCCAGGCAGAAGGAGAGGACGGACAGCCCGGTCATCGCCCGCCAGCGCTGGCGGGCGGGGAACCATTCGCCGACGCCCAGGGCGTAGAACGGTGCGACTGCGGCGAGCGATACAAACAGATAGCGGCCAAAGTTGGCGCTGTCGATGATGGTCATGCGAGCCAGGACGACCCCCAGGGTCGCCAGGGGGGCGGCCAGCAGGATCAGCGGGACCGCTAGAGGGAACACGGGCTTGCTTCGCCCGGATCGCCAGCGCGCTCCCCAGAGAACCAGCCCGCCCAGCGCGCCCAATCCGAGCATGCGGGCCAGGGCATAGACCCAAAAGGGCATCGGCACCTGCCCGTAGCCAAAGGCCCCCCAGGCGGAATCGTGCAAAAAGCCCAACTCGCCGATCGCCGCCGCCAGGTTGGGAGCGTTGGGCCGCGTCCCGCCCCACGCTTCGACCTGGATGCCCATGCTGGTCGGTTCACCGTAGAGGAAGGTGTTGCGGGCCAGCCACCAGCCGCCGACCAGGAGGGCGGTCGCGGCGGCGATCAGGCCCAACCGCGCCGCCTCCCGCCACCCGGCCCGGCCCCGGTTGGCCAGGGGGCGCCAGAGGAGGGCCAGGGCGGCCGCGGGCGCCACCAGCAGGCAGGTCAGCTTGGTCACGATGCCCAGCCCGGCCATGAAACCGATCGCGGCGGCGCGCCGGGTCGTCGGGCCGCGCACCAGGAAGCGGGTCGTCGTGAACAAGAGCCCCGCTGCGACCAGGTTCGCCAGGGGGTCGTCGTGGACCGAGCCGCTGATATAGATGAACATGGGGTTGAAGGCGACCAGCGCCGCCGCCCCGACCGCCAGCGCGGGCCGGGCGCGAAAAAGCTCCCGCGCCGTGGCATAGACCAGGAGGACGGTGCCAGCGCCCAGCAGCAGCGAGAACCAGCGCACCAGGTGGATGCCCAGGGCGGCGTCGCGGTAGGGCAAGTCCTCCAGTTCGGGATCGTGCAGGTAGATGCACTTGTTGTCGACCCCCGATTCCCACAGCCGGTAGGCCCAAAAGGGGTTGATGCGCCCGGCGATCGCTTCGAAATTCTCGTTGGGCGTCCAAAAGGTGAGCAGCGCAGCGGCGACGTAGTAGAGGGGCGGGTGGTGGGCCTTGGTCGCTTCGTCCGCCGTCAATACGGGCAGCTTGCGCTGCGTGACGAGGTAGCGGATGTTCTCATAGTTCAGCTCCTCGTCGGGGCTCTCCAAAATAGGGTTGGCGATGCTGTAGGCCAGGCCGAGCAGCAGGTAGAGGGCCACGATCAGGGCCAGAACGCGGCGGGCGGCCCGTTCGCTCATGGCAGCTCCGTCTCCAGCAGGGGGATGCTGTCGTCGGGGAGGCGTGCGCCGTCGGCGGCCAGGGCGGGCAGGCGATCCCCTGTTTCCAGCAGGTACATGCCGACGACCAGCCGGTGGCGGCCGGGCGGCAGGTCGTCGATGGGGATGTGCCGTTCGTCGTCGACGACCTCGCCGGGGGCCCAGAAGGAAGTGGGATAATCGCCGTTCACCGGCGGCCCGTCCGCCTGGCGCGCCAACTCGTCGTCGGGGCCAAGCAGGTGGACAAAGACCGTGTAATCTTGCGGCGGGGGCAGCAGGGCGGTCCAGTAGAGCGTCAGATCGATTTGGCCGTCGCCCTGTCGCAGGTCATAGCCGATGAGGGTGATGCTTTCGCCCAGGCGGTAGCTGGTCGAGACGACGGGCTGGGGGGCGTCGCCGCCGGCGGCAATTTTCAACCAGCCCGCCGTCGCCGCGCCGACCGGGTTGCCGTCTCCGTCCACGACCGCCAGCCGCTGCCCGTCGTCGTAGGAATAGAGGCCGACGTCGAGCCGCAGCCGGCTGGGGCCGACGGCGGCGGCGTCGACCGGGATCGGCACCTGGTCGAGAATTACCTGCCCGGCCTGCCAGAAAGAGGTCGGGTAGTGGCCCAGGCCGGGATAGGTATCTCGCTGCCCTACCCTGGCCGCCTGGCGCCCGAACAACTGGGCAAAGAGGACGTGGTCTGCATCCGTTTCGCCGAGCACTTCCCAGTGGAGGGTCACCCGCACCGTATCTCCCGGCTCGACAACCGTGCGCTGCAGGTCATATCCCCGCAGGCGGGCCAGGGGGTGACCGTGCTCCAGGTAGGTCCAACCCAGCCAGTGGGCGGGCTCGGGCGCCTCGGCGGTGGTGTAGATGGGGGGACGAGCGTAGGCCGGGGCGAGAAAACCGGCCAGCCCGGCGGTTCCCAGCAGCAGCATGGCCGCGGTGACGCCGAGGGCCAGGGCGGGCTGGCGCCGCCGCGGCAGCCAGGCCGCCAGCCCGGTGAAGAAAAGCAGGGCGATGGCCGGCAGCACCGGGAAGAGGTAGCGGCCAAAGTTGGGCATCGGCCGCAGGAAGCGGCGCACGATCATGGGCAGGAAGGAGAGGAGAAAGGCGGCGCCGAGGATGGCAATTTGCTGTCTCGTCGCCTGTGAAACGCCAGCTCGCCGGGATGCCAGCGCCAGGCGACCGAGCCCGGCGAGGGCCAGCAGCGTGAACAGGTCCAGCAGGACATAGATCCACCTCGAGAGGGGAATCTGGTTGTAGCCCAGGCGCCCCCAGAAGGACGTGCGCAGCCAGTAGAGATCGGGGCCCAGGTCGGCCAGCGTGACCGGTTCCTGGCGCAGTCCCCATTCGCTCATCTCCCGCGCCGTGCCGGTCGGATCACCGTAGAGGAGGGTCTGCCGCACTAGCCAGGGGACGACGAGCAGGGCGGCAACGCCAAAGATGACCAGCCCCC
Organism: Anaerolineae bacterium; assembly: GCA_016931695.1. Lineage (GTDB taxonomy): Bacteria > Chloroflexota > Anaerolineae > B4-G1 > DUEL01 > JAFGEI01. The sequence goes on from JAFGEI010000140.1 coordinate 3,834, forward strand.
AGCGCAGGAGGGTGCGCCAGAAGGGGCGGGAGAGCCAGCCTCCTGCCTGCCGCGAGGCGACGAGGAGGGTCAGCCCCGCCGTTGCCACCAGAGCCACCACGGTCAGCTTGGAAAGCCAGCCCAGGCCGAGGGCCAGCCCCAGGCCCAGCGCCCGCCGCAGGTTGAGGCCGCGGCGCAGGATGCGTACCATGGCCCAGAGGGCCAGGGCGCCGAACAGGGCGGCGCCGTTGTCGTCGTTGACTGCACCGGAGATAAAGAGAAACTCGGGAATAAAGGCCGCCAGCCCGGCAGCGCCCAGCGCCATCTCGGGCCGGTCAAAGACCTCGCACCCGACCCGGTAGATGGCCCAGACGGTGACCGCGCCCAGCAGCACCGACATTGCCCGCACGACGCGGATGCCCAGCCAGGTATCGCTGCCGCCGAGGCGGTCGTCGTCGGGGTGGAGGTAGAGGTTCTTGTTGTCCCGTCCCACGTCGCCAAAGCGGTAGCCGAAGAAGGGGTTGTCGAGATCGTCCCAGCGGGCGAGGTCGTTTTCCCCCACCCAGAAGGAGACGAACGCGCCCATGGCGTAATAGAGCGGGGCGTGGTGGCCAAAGCCGCGCCCGCCGCCTTCCTCCAGCACCGGCGGCCGGCCAGTGTTGATCAGGCTGCGGATATATTCGTAATGGTAAATTTCGTCGGGGGCCTCCAAGGTGGGCGTGGTCAGGGCGTAGGCCAGCCCCAGGGCGACAAAGAGGGCCAGAATCACCACCAGCAGGCGGGAAGCTGTTTGCTCACTCATGCGGTGGCTATCTGAGGACGGATGCAGCCCCGTCCCTATCCTCGGCCCAACAGTTGCAGCCGCAGCATATTCACCGCCGCCGAGGCGGCGAACTGGCGTACCCATCCCCTTTCTCCGCTGTAACTCAGGCGCTGCTCCACGACTGCGCCGTTCAAATCCACCGCGACGTGAATCACGCCGTAGGGCCGGCCGGGAGCGGCGTCCGTCGGCATTGCCAGGGGGCCGCTGACCAGGCCGGCGTCGGCGGCGGCGGAGCGGCGGATTTGTTCGGCAAGTAAGCGGGGGGAGGGGTCGCGCCATTCTCTCACCTCGCCCCGCCGGAACCACTGCCCGCTTCCGGCTACCTCGGTCAGGCAGGCGGCGATCGCACCACCGGTACCGTCGACGGCTTCGGCTACTGCTAACTGGAGTCCCTGTTGGGCCAGGAGGTCGCCCACCACCTCGGGCAGGGTTCTTTCGTCGCTGCACAGAACCGCATCGCCCAAGATCGCCTGCAGCGCCTGGCGGTCGGCGTCCAGCAGGGCTTGAGCCTGCTGGGGAGTGGCGCCTTTGGCCACGATCTCTACGGTGATGGTGCCCAGTCGGGGGAGCAGTCCCAGCAAAGGGTTTCGCTCGCGGCCCATCATCGCCGCAATCCGCTGGGCGACCTCGGATTCCGGGATGCCAAACACCTTGAGCACCCCGCGCCGGACCGCCTGTGTCCCGCTGGTGATTTGCTGCAGCCGGGGGAGGATGAACCCGGCCATCATTCCGGCCATCTCGTACGGAACGCCGGGAACGGCAAAGATATGCCGTCCGCTTTCTGGCAGGTAAAAGCCCGCCGCTGTGCCGCGGTCGTTCAGGATGGGCTGGCTGCCGGCGGGAATCTGCGCCTGGGTGCGGTTGCGCTCGGGCATCGAGCGGCCGCGGCGGGCGAACCGCTCTTGCATGCGCTCCAGCGCGGCGGGGTTTTCCTCGAGCGAGCGTTGAAAGAACTGGGCGACTGCCTGCCGGGTCAGGTCGTCCTCGGTTGGGCCCAGCCCGCCGGCGACGACGATCACTTTGGCCACGTCCATCGCCATGCCCAGCGCGGCCTGGATGGCCGCCGTCTCGTCGCCGACGGTGAGGTGAAGCACGACGTCGAGGGGGAGCGCGGCCAGTTGCTGGGCGATGAACTGGGAGTTGGTGTCTAGCCGATAACCGCAGGTCAACTCGTCGCCGACGGCGATCAGGGCAGCGCGCATGGATGCTTATCTCGACAATGGCACATTTCAACATTGGATGCTCTACCGCAGTGGGAGAAGGGGAAAAGGGGGTTTCGCAGGCGGCGAAGCCGCCTGC
>JAFGEI010000141.1 GCA_016931695.1 Anaerolineae bacterium
AATTTCACGAATTTTCTACCTTTTTTCGTGTTAATTCGTGTAATTCGCGGCTGATTTTTAACGCTCCCCCAAGTTTTGCATACGCCCAGCTTCGAACTTTCCCCCGGCCCGGATTTGACTCTTCCCCATAGCGGGGTATAATGCGCCCCGCCTCAAGAGGAGATCGATTGTGACCAAGTGGCAGACAGACCCTCAACTTGGGCTGCGCGTCGGCGTGATGCTCATTGCCGCTGTCCTGCTTGTCGATGGCGGCCTGATCACCTGGGCCGCCACCCACGCCGTCAACATCTGGACCTTTGTGGCGGTGCTGCTGGTGCTGGCCAGTGTCCTGGCGGTGGGGATCATTGTCTATAGCCTCAACGGCCTGATCCACTCGGATTACACGCTGGACCGCAATACCTTTACCATCACCTGGGGGCCCAACGAGCAGGTCATTCCCACGCCCGATATCGAGCGGGTGGTGGCAGGAAAGGACGTTACGGGCCGCGTGCGGTTCCGCGGCATCCGCTGGCCGGGTCTTTGGGCCGGATATGGCAAGGTGGACGGAATCGGTCCCACGCTCTTTTATGCCTCGGCTCCCATCGACCAGCAGGCGTTTCTCGTGACCTCGGGGTTGACCTACGCTGTATCGCCAGAGGACCTGGAGGGATTCCTGCTCACCCTGCAGACCCGCATGCAGATGGGGCCGACCCAGTTGGTTGAACCGGAATCCTTCGGCCCAGAATTCCTGCAGTGGGATTTTTGGCAGGATTGGCTGGGGATGTCGCTGCTGATCGGGGCGTCGATTGCTGTGGCCGTTCTCTTCGGCTACCTGTGCGCCCAGTTCCCTGCCCTGCCCCGCCTCTTGCCGCTTCATTTCGACGCCGCCGGAGAGCCGGATCGGCTGGGCCCCCAGGGCCAGATCTTTTTCCTCCCCCTCATCGGATTGATCGTGCTGTTGGCCAACTCGGCGCTTGGCATGCTCCTCTATCGGCGAGAACGGATGGCCGCCTACTTGTTGTGGGGCGGCGCGGCTGCGGTCCAGGTCTTTATCTGGGCTGCGGTGCTGGGAATTCTGGTCACCTGACCGCTCGATCCGTCCGTTGTCCCTGCCGGCCCCTCCGGGCCTGGAAAACAGGAGGCTGAAGAAAAATGGACTTTTTCTGCGTCGACGACTTGCCGGCAGTTGAAATGCTGCCCGGTTTGACCCGGCGGGCGGTGTGGCTGGAAAACGTCATGATCACCTTTTTCACCTTCGAGCCCAACACCGTCATCCCTGCCCATGCCCATCCGCACGAGCAGATCACCTACGTCGTCGAGGGAGCGCTGGAGTTTACCCTGGGCGGTGAGACGCGCCTGCTTCGGTCAGGGGAGGGGGTGTGTATTCCTTTGGCGGTGCAGCACGGCGCCCGGGTGCTGGATGAACCTGCCTTTGTGCTGGATGCCTGGCATCCCCCACGGGAGGATTACCGATAGGAGATAGGGGCGGGTCTCAGACCCGCCCCTACTCAAGACTTGGGAGCTCGTTCAATTGGCCCTAACTTGCCGCCGCGGTGGCAGCAACTGTCGTTTCCTCTTGCCAGCTCAAATAGACCAGGTAGTAGCAAAAGACCAGCAGGCCGGCGTCGACCTCGCCCAGCACCGCCAGGAGAGCGCCCCGCTTGAACAGGCCCTGCGGCCTGATCTCTAGCAACGCCATCCCACTTGGGTCGAGCAGGCGCCAACCGCGCTTCCAAAAGCTGATCCGTTCCAGCACGTACCCCCGTCCCTCGAATTGAACCAAAATCTGGCGGCTGAAGAAACCGCGCGGCTGGGACCTCGCCACGGTCAGCCCGTCCCGGTGCAGCTCGTGTTCCCTGCGCCACCATTTCGGCCGCTGCGCTGTCCATTCCTGGCCGTCGGCGGACTGGAAGAGGCCCTCCCTGCGCCAGGCGGGGAGGGTCAGCTGGCCCAGCTCGCCGGCCTCGCTCTGGAACCAGTGCTGGGTGGTAAAGAAGCCGGATACATCGACCCGGATGCAATCGGCGATCAGGCTGGAGTCTGCCATCTGGCTACTCTGGCGCGCCGCCTTTTCCGGGGACGATCGGCTGTGCCATTCCCGCCATCGAGGCCAGGCCCATCATTCCGCCCAGGTTCATCGTATCCACCGCGCTGGAGGGAACGATGATCATGGCGCCCTTTTCCTTCAGCCCTTCAAAGAGCATGTTCATCGCCCGCAAGTGCAGGGCGGTCGGGTTGTCGCGGTAGGCCTCGGCTGCCTGGGCGAAGGAATCGGCGATCTGCTTCTCGCTCTCGCCGAGGATCACCCGCGCCTGCCGCTCGCGCTCGGCCTGCGCCTGCCGGCTCATCGCGTCTTCCAGGGCCTCGGGGATGATGACATCCCGGATTTCGACGCTCTGCACTGCGGCGCCCCAGGGAGTGGTCCGCTCGTCGATGATGCGCTGCAGCTCGGCGTCCATCTTGGCCCGCCCCACCAGGATGTCTGCCAGGTCCATCTGGCCGATGATCTCTCGCAGCGCCGTCTGTGCGGCCCAGGAGATCGCCATCCGGTAGTCTTCCACCTCGAGCGCTGCCTTTTCGGCGTCCCACACCATCCAGAAGAGGACGGCATCCACATCCACCGGGACCGTGTCCTTGGTCAGCGTCTTTTCGGCGTTGAAGGACGTGACCATTACCCGGTGATCGATCATGGCTGGGATCGAGTCGATGATGGGGATGATCCAGAAAGGCCCAGGGCCCTCGAGACCGACGAACTTGCCCAGGCGCAGGACGACGGCCTTTTCCCACTGGTTGGCGACGCGGAAGGCGATGAGGATGTAGGCGGCGATCAGGTTGAGCAGCAGCAGCTCGCCGACGATCCATATGGGACGGACCTCCGCGACGCCCAGGATGACAGCCAGGATGGCCGAGATCGTCATCAGCAGCAAAAAGATCGACAAGGCCAGGCCGTTGAATCCTTTCATTTCCACTTCTTTCGACGGTCCAGGCGGGGGGACAATCTGTCGTTCCCCGTGTTGTCGCTGGGTGGCTGGTCTAATCATCATCTCTTATTCCTCCTCGGATGTTTCGTTTTCTCTTAGCCAACGCGATAGCTCGCGGTGAAAGGCAGCAGCAACTTCGTCGGTGCTGTAGCCGAGGCGGTTGGCCTCTTTCAGAGAAGCGCGAAGGATGCCGCAGAGCTGCCTGTCTCGCAGCTGGGCCATCTCTGCTTTGTCCAGCAGCTCGGCGACGAACGTACCGCGCCCTCGTTGAGTGGTGATCACGCCGGCTCGGTCCAACTCCATGTAGGCGTGGGCGACGGTGTTATAGTTGATGCGCAGCTCGGCTGCCAGCTGGCGGATGGTGGGCAGTTGGTTGCCGGGGCGAAGCTGTCCCGCGGCAATCATCGCCCGCACCTGGTCCTCAATCTGGGCGTATATGGGAATCCGGCTGTCTGATTCAATTCGTATTTCCATTTGAACCTATGTCATATTGAACTATTGCGCTATGATTATATCACAATATTTCCGGTTTGTCAAGTATTTCGACAATGGCGCTTTCAGCAGATTGCTCTGCCAAGCACGGGAAAGGGAAAAAGGGGGGGGCGCGGGCGGCTTTGCCGCCCGCGCCCCCCCCTTTTTTCCTGCTGCGGGAGAGCATCGGGCGCATCTATTTGTTGCGGGAGGAACAGGTTTCAGCCACTCTGAGCGCGAGGCTAAAGCCGTCGCGCTAAAAGAGCAAGACCTGCGGGCTAAAAACCAGCCCCCTTTGGGGGCCTTGTCCCCGAAAGGGGACCTTGTCCCCGAAAGGGGGCCTTGTCCCCGAAAGGGGACCTTGTCCCCGAAAGGGGACCTTGTCCTTTCAGCCCGGTGCTTTAGCGCTGGGCGAAGGGCGAGAGGTCTTTCTCCCCCAAGTTTTATATGCGCCCAAGGGCATCCAATAATGTGGGGCTACCTTTTCCCCCTCATTCGTGAGATTCGTGGCGGATTTTGGCCCTTGGTGGAGTTATCTGTGCGCAGTTGCGTCCCGCGCAGCGGGGAAGGAGAGTCCGGCCCGGCCGGAGGTGGAGCTGCCGCAGGATTCTTGCCATCGGCGGCGGACAAGCCGCACCTCCTTTTCTGGTCCCGGCCAGTGTTTATTCCACGGTGCTGTCAGGCATGATTTCTTGCAGCCTGGCCCGGACCACCGCTTCGGCCTCCACCAGGCTGACGCCCTTGGAGGCGGCGACTTCGGCCGCCAGCATCATCAGGCTGCGTTGATAGATTTGTTTGCCCCGTTTGGTCAGATCGTTCTCCTGGTGGAGCCGCCAGGCCATGTCTCGCACTGCCTCGGCGATTTGCAGGATATCGCCGGTGGCCAACTTGCTCTCGACCAGCTTCTGGCGCGCCTTGTAATCCTTGGGCAGCACCTCTGGCTCCGCACGCAGTACGCTCCAGATGCGTTGCAGTTGGCGCCTGGTCATTGCCGGCCGCAAGCCGACCGAGTCGGCGTTGTAGATCGGGATCATGAGGCTGCTTTCCTCCTGGCCCAGCAGCTTGATCTTGTAATAGCGCCTGACATCCCCCTGGCGTTGAAACTCTTCAAAGCCGACGACAAAACCGGCCCCTCGGGTGGGGTGGACAACGGGGTCCCCAATATCGAACATTCATCTCACCTCCTGAATCCCCGGCCCGTTCAACAGCCGTTTGCAGTGGGCAGGGGAGCTACCGATAGCGACGCTGCTTCCATTGGCGTCGCCGTTCCCTGCGGATCGCCTTGCGCTGGGCAAGGCGCCGCTGCTCACTCTTGGAGACGTAAAAGCGTTTTTTTCGCACCGTGCTCAAAACGCGGCCTTCGGCGACCTTTTTTCGGAACCGGCGAAGTAGATTTTGCTGTGATTCTCCTTCGCGCAATACGACAGTTGCCATTCTTGACGTCACCTCCTTCACAGTAACAAAATAGACCCGCTCGACCGCTACCTGCGCCATTCAACCAGCATGAGCCGGGTCCGCTCAGGGATCGGATTGGGTTGAAGGAAGATCGTGTCAGAAACCAGAGACCTGGATGTTAAACGGTCATGGCGTCACTATCGTTCCCACATCCTCCACGGTTAACTGCTGACCAATCTGGCCCAGGGTTTGGTCCAGCCACGCCAGCTCGGCTGATGCGATTTCACATCCGTATTCCAGGGCCAGCCGCTGGCCTGGATCCTGTACCGTATCGACCGCCTGTTTCAGCGCTTCCCATTGCGTAGCGACCTGCGCGCGCCGTTCTTTCATCTGATCGGTCAATCTGGCCGGAGAAAAACTGCCGGCCAAGATCAAGCGCATCAAAAACCCCTTCATCGAGGTGGCGGAGGGGAGCGGCTTGTTGACCCACGCATCGAGCGCAGCGGCGCCTTTTGCGGTGATGGAATAGATCTTTCTGGGCGGTTTGTCTTCCTGAAGGACTGCTTCCATTGTTACCAGATCATGTTGCAACAAAGATCGCAAGGTTGGATAGATGCTGCCAAAGCTGGGGCTGCCGACCAGCCAACTGAGGCTCTCGAGGAATCGCTTCACGTCGTAGCCTGACATCGGTTGTTGGTTCAACAGACCCAAGATCAGATAGCGAATGTTCGTGCGCATCGTTACCACCACTGGCCGCGGGAGAGCATCCTGGCAAATTGCCCGCATCACCTACTGTATCTACAGACTACATATCGAAATGATATAATACCATACTTTCTCGAGTTGTCAAACCGGGCGGGCCTTGCTATACTTGGCGGCATGGAGCGCGAAAAGGTCGAGCAAAGGGGTGTCGTGGCCGTAGAGGTGGAACGACGCCGCCTGGCTGAGCTGCTGCAAAGCGACGTGATCGCGCCGCTCGCCCTCTTGTTGGCCCAGGCGCGTGCCTACGAGCAGTCGCTGGCCGCAGCTCCTCCCGCGCGCCAGGCCGTCTCGGTCCTGGCCAGCCTGGCCAGCCAGGTTCTCCAGCAGGCGCGGGACCTGGAGGCGGACCTGCAGCCCACGATCCTGGAAAGCCTGGGCATTGAACCGGCGTTGGAGGCGTTGGCCGGCCGGATGGTGAGGGCCCGGGGGCTGCAGGTCAAGCTGCACCTGGAGCGCTTGCCGCAGCGTCTCCCTGCCGCCGTCGAACTGGCCCTGTTCCGGGCTGTGCAGACCGCCTTGCGGCGCGCAGCCCATTTTGCCCACGCCTCGCAGGTGACAGTCCGCATGACAGGACGGGAGGATCGGGTGGAGCTGGCCGTCTTTGACAACGGCCATGTTCGAGAGAGCACGCCCGAGCTTGTCGCCAGCTGCCAGTGGATCGAGCAGTTGGGCGGACACGTCACGGTGGGGACGGGCCCGTTGGGTGGCCTGCAATGGGCAGCCAGTTTCTCTCTCCATCCTTCTGCCACCCTCACACCGCGCGAAGAAAAGGTGCTCCGGTTGTTGAGCGAGGGCCTCAGCAATAAAGAGATCGCCCGCGCGCTCTCGATCAGCCCGCGCACCGTCAACTTTCACCTGGACAATGTCTACAGCAAGATGGGGGTCCACTCCCGCACCGAGGCGGTGATCCACGCCCTGCGCCGCGGGCTCATCGCCCAAAAACCCGGTTGAATGAACAGGTAAAAACCGGTCGTTTGGCGGTTTTCAGGCCACGGGAGATGGGTTAGCATGGCGGCACGATCGTGATGCTGGATGCTCTCCCAGGAGCGGGAAGTGGGGGGCATCCACTGCAGCCTGGATGATGTGGAGGTGCAAAAGTGGACGAAAAGTATGCCGATCAGCTGTTAGCTCCCATTGCCCCCTGGTTAGACGATCCCGATGTGACCGGGATCATGGCCGATGGTCATGAGCGGGTCTATGTGGAGCGGCGCAGTCTACCGGGCAAGTTCGAGGACGTCCTCTCTCCCTTTCAGGACGACGAGCAGCTGCTGCAAATGATGCGGGACGTGCTGGCCCCGCTCGGCAAGACGCTCGATGCGGCCGCGCCCTACGCCGACGTCCGCCTGCCCGACGGTTCCCGCCTCCACGCGGTCGTGCCGCCCATCTCCCTCGCTGGCCCCTCGCTGACCGTCCGCAAGTTCTCCATCGTCCCCCTGTCCGTGGAGGACGTGATCCGTTTTGGCTCGTGGACCCGGGACATGGTGGCCTTCCTCCGCGCCGCCGTCCGCGCCCGTCTCAACATCCTCATCGCCGGCGGTGCGATGTCGGGCAAGACGACGGTGGCCAACTTGTTGGCGGGAATGGCGGACCCCGACGACCGCATCGTGACCGTCGAGCCGGTCGACGAGCTGCGGCTGCCGGAGCACCTCAAGTACGTCGTGCGCATGGAGAGCCGCCCGCCGGACATGGAGGGCCGCGGCGCGGTCACGATGCGCGACCTGGTCTGGAATGCGTTGCGGATGCGGCCGGACCGCATCGTCGTCAGTGACCTGATGGAGGGGGATGCTGTCCTGGAACTTGTCGACGCCATGAACCGGGGACACGAGGGCAATTTGCTCACCATGCACGCCAACGGCGCGCACGACGCGCTGGCCCGGCTGGAGATGATGGTCACGTCGACCAATCCCACCATCCCGCTGCTCAACATCCGGCACAAGATTGCTGCGGCGTTGGACGTGATTACCTACCAGGAGCGGATGAAAGATGGCCGGCGCAGGATGGTCGCCGTGGCGGAGGTCGCTGGCATGCGCGGCGATGCGATTTTGCTGCAGGACATCTTTATGCTTCAGCCGGACGACGGCCCAGAGGGAAAGGGCGCCGGCCACTTTACCGGCCACGTCCCTGGCTTTATCGACCGGCTCAGGATGACGGGCGTCGATCTACCCGAGGGGCTGTGCAAGTAGGGGCGCTGCATGTCGCCCCTACTTTTTTTCTGTTGCTTCTTTCTCCTCCGCCTGCTCCCAGTTCCAGAACCAATAAGCCAACCCCTTCCACTCCCTCCATCGTTCAAAGACAGCCTCAATTTCCGCTTGCCCTACTGGCTGGCCGCCGTACCATTCCCGCGCGACGAGCTTGCGCGCCCAGGAATCGACGGGGATGGAATGATAATATCCCAGCAGCAGTGAAAGCGATGCAGCGGAATATTCTCCCACTCCCTTGATGGCTAACAACATGCGCCGCACCTGTTCTGCCGGGTAACTTTTGTCCTTCAGGGCCTCCAAGTCGATCTCCCCTGCCGCCACGCGTTGGGCGAGTTCGAGCACAAAAGGCGCACGGTAGCCCAGCCCCCCGCCGCGCAGTTCGGCCTCCGTCGCCGCCGCGAGCTGCTGCGGGGTTGGGAAGGCGTGGCGGGAGGGGGCGGTGGGGAGGGGGTCGCCAAAGCCGGCGACGACTGCCTCGGCCATCCGAATTGTCCCCGCCCAGGTGGTATTTGTGGTCAAAATTGTCTTGACCAGGTCCTCAAAGACCGTTGGCGAGCGCAGGAAACGGCCCCGCGCCTGGCGCTCGACGTGTGCCAACCGCGCCTCGCCGCGGGCCAGGTCGTAGAACGGCCCGAGATCCTCTCCCAGTCCCAACATCCACCAGATTTTGCGACTCACTTCCTCCCGCTCTGCGCCGTTCAGTGGATCGCAGACTTGTACTGTCACCCCGCCTGCTACCTCGCTGATCGACAGTTCGACGACCCGGCCTGTTTCCAGCCGTTCAATCCGGGTGAGCATCGCGGTTTCGCGATCGACAGAGAAAGGAGCGAGTTGGGCCCAGCCGTGGGATGTAATCACTGCCCGGAGGGAAAAAGGGGGACGAGCGGAAAGAGAAAACTTTACCGTCGCAGACCTCCAGGTTCCAGTTTCCCATCCCTTTCCTGGCCGCGAGGGAGCTTGGCCAGCAATGGGCCTAGGGTTCGCGGAAGCGGGTCTCCAATTGCTCCAGCAGCTCGGCGGCCTCGACCAGCTTGTCCAGGGGGTTTTGCTCCCCCACAAAGTAACGATAATCGCAGGGCATCACGTCCAGTACCTGGACCAGCGTCTCGAATCGCTCGCGCAGCGTGCGCTGGCTGATCCCATACAGCTCGGCAATCTCGCGCTGCGTCACCGGGTGGAGGTTGACTTTGCGGACGGTGTAATCCAGGGCCGCCGCCCAGGTCTCGGGCTTGCGCATCGCTGGGGACTCGCGCCCGATTGCGATGCGGTATTCGCGCCACATCTTGATCGCCGCTCCCACCTCCTCGATCGGGAGGTTTTCCTCGGTCCCCTTGTCCGTGAGGATGCTTTCCACGTCGTCCATCCCGCTGGCAAAGAGGCGCTGGAACCGCTCTGCCACTTGGGCGTCAGGTTCCAGGCGCAGGAACTCGGCCAGCGCATACAGGGCCTGGTCAAAGTCGCCGGCTCGCGACAGTGTCTTGGCCAGGTTCAGGTGGTATTCAGCGTGGTCGGGTTGATGGCGGATCGCAGCACGAAATTGCTGGACGGCTTTCTCCAGGTCCCAGTCGGCATAGGCTTTCAGGCCTTCTTGGTTACAGGCTTTCGCACGCTCGCGATCTTGACTCATCGTCCACCTTTCGTGTAAAGTCGGTTCCATTATAGCACACCCGGCGTAGAGAGCAATCCGGTCACGAATTCCCCTCCCCCCTGCTCCGTTTTGAGGTCAACTGTACAGATGCTATAATAGACGGGTGCCCACTTGGTCACCGGCCACCGCAACCTCTTGCAACTCGAGAGCGGTTACTGACATTTGATCTTTTGGGGAGGTCTGAAATGCCTTTCATCTTCTATCCCTCGTTCCAGGCGCTCAACCTGGCGGACGTCATATTTGACGAGATTGCCGAACGGGTGCCTGGTTTCGTCGACCGGCTGGGAGCGGCGTGGTACTGGCAGCTGCCAGGTGGCATCGTCGTCACTTTCCGCCTCGACTATGCCGTCACCGAAGAGCGATGGGATACGATTCGTGCTGAGGCGAGCAATCCGCGCACCGGCATCTTTAACGCCGCCGATTTTCCCTTTATTGCCTACGGCACGATTCTTTCTTCCCCGCCCTATATCCACGATTTGCAGGGCATTGCCGAGTGGTCGAACCGCCTCTATTTCCAGATGGGCCATCTGATCATCGACGCGGCCCGCTGGCTGCAGATGCTCCACGCCACGGCCATCGCGCCCCACGTCGCGACGCCTGCTTCTTTTCCTTACCTCAGCCCACTGGAACGAGAGATTGTCAAGTATGCCTTGGACGAATTGGACAGCTGGTTCAACCTGGGCCAGCTGCACGACGCTTTTGGCGACCGCATCTCTCGCCGCCGCCTCGGCCGCCTGGCCCAGGAGTGGGAGAGAGCGGGGTTGCTCACTCCAGGTCCGCGCCGGGTGACCTATGCCCTGTACGCCCTGATTGAGGCGGGCGAATGACCCCCTCTGCAGGCCGACGTGCTCGTGATCCACGCCGCTGCGGAGGGGACGTACGGTCGGGTTTGGCTCGAGGCCCCCGCCGTTGCCGCCCGCACCGGGCCGGGGCAGCTTGAAACAGGAAGCGGCTGCTTCGAACGTCCCGGCGACCAACACTTTGACGCCAGGGCCAGGCTGTGCTAAAATCTGCCTGTTGGGGAACTGCTCAAGTCCGCGCCGGGAAGCCGCTCCCCGCAGTCGATGCGGGAGAGCCGGGCAGTGACCAGGGAGGGCAAGTCAGATGACAAGCTTGATGCAGCGGATCAGTAATTTTTTGGCTGCGTTGCCGGGGCTGCCGGTATTGATTGGCCTGGGGCTGGTGCTGGTCAATTTCATTCTCCAGCTGTTGCCTGACTGGCCGGTGGTGGGCTGGATGGCTCAGGTGAACCTCCTGCTTCACCTGGGTATCGCCATCAGCCTCTTTGGCACACTCCTGGCGCGAGCGCTGTAGCGACGCGCACGGCCCCACGGGAATACGGCCGGGGGGTGGGCGGGCCACGTCCGCTCACCCCCCGCTTTGCACCTGGGAGGGCATCCGGGCCGTTACTGCGCTGCTTTCATCTTGGGTTGCCGGGTTGGGGCGAGCGATTCCGCTCGCTCCCCGTTCCTGGCTTCCACTCCAGCCGCTTCCAGGTTCCCCGCCTCGTTCCAGACTCCCCGCGCGCTGACGATGTCGCCTGCGGCAATGTCAGCCAGGGTTGGGTCCTCGACGCCCGGGATGCGGATGATCGTTTCTTCGTCGACCACCACTACTACCGGGCCGTGGGGCGTGCCGACCGTAATCCGGTCGCTTGCGACGGCGATGGCCCGGCCGCGAATCGCGCCCGGCCGCCCTGGCCCGGGGATGCCGACCGGCACTGCCACGACCAGCGCCTGGAAGCTGTCCGCGTCCGCCCATGTCCCGCCGCACGTCACCTCGTCCCCCACCGCGATGTCGGCCAGGGTGGGGTCTTGGACGCCGGGTACGCGGATGAGGGTGCCGTCATCGGTGAGCACCTGCACGGCGCCGTGCCGTGTCTCTACGGTGAGGGTTGTTCCGGTGCTCCCTGTCACCTGGCCGACCAGCCGTGCTGCCCCGGCCGGGGTGACCACGACCGTCCGGGCGTAAGGGATCCCCTCGGCCATCGTCGCGGCGACATTGACCTGGTCTCCAACGTTCAGGTCGCTCAGCGATGGCGCCTCCAGCCCGGCGACGAAAAAGGCGGTCTCTTCGTCGGTGAGCACTTCGATCAGCCGTTCGCCGCGCGTGTGCAGTGTCAGCGTCGCGCCCTCGATCGCCGTGACCTCGCCGGACAGCCGGCGGCTGCGCTGCCCCATTCCCTGCGGTGCCACGACCAGGATCGCCTGCAGCCCGCCGTCGTCGCTGCGGGAGCCGGCGGCGAGGACAATGTTGCCGGTCTCGATATCGCCGATGCCCGGGTCCTCCACGCCGGGGATCAGGAACGCCGTGTCCGCATCGGTGTGGATGATGGCCGTCTCGCCGGATTCGACACTGACCGCAATGTCATTTCCCTCCACCATGGCGACCTGTCCCCCCACGCGCTCGATTCGGAGGCCGGGTGGGATCACTGCCACCAGCGCGGCGCGGAACGTCGCCCCAGTCCGCCGTCCCAGGACCAACACTGTATCCCCCACTGCCAGGTCGTCGGCGGTGCCATCCGCCGTGCCGGGGATGCAAAAGGCCGTCCCCTCATGGGTCACGACGTGGGCCTCGCCGCGCGGCGTCTGTACCGTCAGCATTGCCCCAGAGATGGCGGCGATTTCTCCCTGCAGCGCCCTTGCTCCCTGCGCGCCAGCCTGGCCTTCCGCTGCCAGGGCCACCGAAGATGTGCCGATCAGCAGCACGACTGCTATCACAATTCCCAGTTTTCCCGCTTTCATCTTTTCACCTCCCATGATCGGTCAACTCTAACCCTCTACACGATTCCAAAGTACCATCCACAGGTTATGAGCGGGTGATCGGAGTGTTAGAAACATGTTAACTCGACAATGGCACATTTCAACATTGGATGCTCTACCGCAGTGGGAGAAGGGGAAAAGGGGGGGTTCGCAGGCGGCGAAGCCGCCTGCGAACCCCCCCTTTTCCCCCTTCCCCGTGCTTGGCAGGGCAATCTACTGAAATGTGCCATTGTCAAATTAGAAACATTGGGCATGGGTTGTCAGTCGATCTAAAATGCAGTATAATCGTCTTGATGCAGAGAATCCCAATCTGCACGACCGGCGTGCCGGTTCCCTGGCTGAGCAGCTGGGGAAATTGGTTGATTTGTATTGTTGTGGCGGGAGTTGCTTGAGGAGGCGATTTGTATGCCGCTCTACGAGTACGAGTGCGAAGAATGCGGCGTCCGGTTCGAGAAACGCCAGAGTTTCAGCGAGGCCCCGATACGGACCTGTCCCGAGTGCGGCGGCCGGGTGCATCGGCTGATCCAACCGGTCGGGGTTGTCTTTAGGGGTTCGGGGTTTTACGTTACCGACAATCGCGCGACTTCTTCGACGGCCACGGCGGGGAAAAAGGCTTCATCCACCGCCAAGGAAAGCGAATCTGGCGAGAAAGAGACATCGGGCAAGGTGGACGACGATTAGGCCTGTTCGATTCGAGAACGCAAACGGGCACGCTCTGTGCCCGTTTGGCTTTTGTCGGCTGGCTGCTTACAGCTGGTACTCGCCGTTGGCCGGGATGACCTTTTGCCGGTAGCCGGTGACAAACTGGAGCAGTTCCTCCTTTAGATCGTGCCACCTGGTGGACCTGAGCACCTCTTGCAAGCTGGCGAGGTCTGAGGAGACCGCCCCGGTGACAATTTGCGGCAAATCGCCGTACGCGGTGTACCAGACATCGGTCGTTTTCAACCCCAGTTCCTCCAGGCCGGGCTGGAACACCTCCACGACATAATCAAAGTAATCCCCTTCTCTACCGGGGATAATGTTCCATCCCATCAGTAACTTGACCACGAAATCTCTCCTCTGTTGTGCCCGCATCACGTCTCATCGGCCTCCTTCTCGGCGCTCTCCGGCAGCCGTTGGCTGGGGGGATGGGGACGCCGGCTCGCCGTACGTTCCTTCCTGTGCACCGTCCTCTTCCGGCGCTGCTTCCGGGTTCTGGGGGCCGAGGGCAGGCCGCTTGCGCTGGCGGCGCAGCTGCTGGTAGCGCTCCCGAAGCTGCGCCGGATCAAGGTGCTTGCTGCCCTCAAAGTATGCCGCTGCCACGTTGCCCATGGCCCAGGTGCCGATTCCTGCCACGAGCCCTGCGATCACCCACCCGGGCCCTGGGATCAGCTTGGCCAGCTCGGCGGCGAGAAAGCGGAGCGCGACGCCACCGGCGATGGTGGTCAGCAGCTCTCGGGCGTGGCTCACCGAGAGGGACTCGCCGTAAATCGCGGCGACGCGCAGCACCATGCGCACCTGTCCGGTCAGCAGCAGCGGGATGTCCAGGCCGGGGATCGGCTCGGCTGCGATCAGGCCGTTGAGAACCGCCGCGTTGCGGACGATGCGGTGGACCAACTGGCTGCGATGGGCAGGCAGCTCGCGGGCCATGGCGATGGCGATCCACGGATGGGCGGCGACGATGGCGGGGACGAGCCGCTCGGCCACCCCGGCTCCCGTCTTGGCCGAAATCGGGATCACTTTCCGGCCCAGCTTGTGCTCAATGTCCTGGAGAACCGGGGCCAGGTCCCGCTTGATCAGGTCGATTTTGTTCACCGCCACCACCAGGGGGACCCCCGTGGCGCACAGCGACTGGTAGATCTCGTACTCTGACTGGCGCATCCCGGCCGCCGCATCCAGCAGCATCAGCACGACGTCCGCGTGCTGGGCGGCTTGCTGCGCGGTCTCGGCGCGATCAATGCCGCCGACCTCGCCAAATCCGGGTGTATCGACTAGGAGAAAGGGGCCCATGCGCTCCTCGACCACCCCCCGCGTCGTGCCCGGCACGGCGGTGACCGCCGACACTTTTTGCCCCTTGATCATGTTAAAGAGGGTTGACTTGCCGGAATTGACCGGTCCGACGATGGCCAGGCGCGACGCCGCTTCCCGCTGTACCGATAGGGAAAGCTTGTCCCAATCCAGTGCCTGCAAAAGGCCGCGCAAATCGGCCAAACGAGCGGGTAGGTTGATGGTCATAATCGATTTCCCTGTTGCGGCCAGTTTTGTCACTGTCCAGGCGGCCCGCCGGGATAGTGACCCGATTGCCACTATTGTACAGCACCTGCCGCCAATTTGCCAGCGCGCCTTTTGCCCCTTTCCCCCCCACTTGCTCTTCCAGGCATATCGTGCTAGAATCTATGCTGTGTGGCCACACGTTCAGGTCGATCAATCCTGTTCTGGAGCAGTTTCTCGCTGCCGTGTAACTGCTCAGCCTGGAAGCGCTCCCTTTTCCTGTCAGGGGGGAACGTCCGTGCTTGTATGGGATCCATTTGGGCCCAGGACGAGCTGGCTGGGCTGTTGCGGTGGAGCAAGTGACGAGCCCGGAGCAGGTTTTTATTTCCAGCAGTTGCTTCAGCAGCAGCTTTGAACCTTTTCTGCCGTGAAAAGGTATAAATTACGAGGCACGCTCAGGGGGAAATAAGATGATTCCCGATCACCCTGACGGCCGTCTGGTCATCCGCCTGCGGGAAGGGGATGTCGAGGCGCTTGGCGAATTATACGAGCAGTATAAGACGAGGCTCTTCCGGACGGCGCGAGCGATCACCTGGGACTATGGTGTAGCGGAGGACATTCTGCACGAATGTTTCCTGCGCCTTTTCACTCATGCCGATCAGATTCACACTGATGTCCCTGTCGGGCCGTGGCTGTATCGGGTGACGGTTAACCTGAGTTACACCTGGGTTCAAAAGCACCAACGCCGATTCGGCCCCCTTGAGGCCATTGTGGATCGGATCACGGCGCCGCTGCATCTGCTGCCCGAGAACATTGTCGAACAACACCAGCTTCAGGAAGCGGTTCAACATGCAATTGAAAAACTGCCCCTGCAGTCTCGCATCGTCGTTATTCTTTTCTATCTGGAGAATATGAGCGCGAAGGAGATTGCCGACATACTGGACATACCGGAGGGAACTGTCAAGTCGCGTCTCCATTACGCCCGGCAGTCATTGCAGCAGTTGCTAACCGGAAAACAGTCGGTTTCTGGGATTGCCTATGAGTTCACGTAATTCTTTGCCGCTGGAAACGGTCGATCTGATCATTGCCCAGGCGCTCCAGGATGGCGCAAAAACGCCGGGACCTTCGCCCATGGTCTGGCGGCGAATTCGCCGTCGGGCCCGGGCCTGGACGGCAAGCCAGCGCTATGCTGCTCGCTTGGGCCGCCTGGACGTTGCGGCGCGCCGCCTTTTCGCGCAGCTGTTTCCCCCTCAAACTCCCAGTCATCACCGCCGAACGAACCACTGGCAATTGGATTCGATCGTAATCCACTGGATGGATTATGGCGGGCTGAATGTCCGTCTTGGATGGTAGTTGCTGGAGCAGGGCCAGCGGCTCTCGTGCCCTGCCAGATTGCTCCGCTCATATCGGTGAATGCCAACCATAAATCGAGGAGTACCTATGACAAACTTGATGGAGATCAGGGATCTCAGGACCCGGTTCTACACGGAGGAAGGTGTCGTCCACGCCGTCAACGGGGTCTCGTATGATCTCGAGGAAGGAGAAACCTTGGGAGTTGTTGGCGAGAGCGGCTGCGGCAAAAGTGTCCACGCGCTCTCCATCATGCGCCTGATTCCCATGCCGCCGGGCAAAATCGAGTCGGGCACGATCTGGTTCGACGGGCGCGACGTGCTCAAACTCAGTGAGGCCGAGATACGGCAGGTGCGCGGGGCCGAGATCGCCATGGTCTTTCAGGACCCGATGACCTCGCTCAACCCGGTCTTTACGGTGGGCTACCAGATCGTCGAGGCGCTGATGCTGCACATGGGGATGGACAAAAAGAAGGCGCGGGAACGGGCTGCCGAACTGTTGGATATGGTCGGTATTCCGGAGGCCCGCCAGCGGCTGAGCGATTATCCCCACCAATTCTCGGGCGGCATGCGCCAGCGGGCCATGATCGCCATGGCCCTCTCCTGCAATCCCAAGCTGCTCATTGCCGACGAGCCGACCACCGCCCTCGACGTCACCATCCAGGCCCAGATCATCGACCTGGTGCGGCGGCTGCAAGAGCAGCTGGGGATGGCGGTGATGTGGATCACCCACGACCTGGGAGTGGTCGCCGGGCTGGCGCGGCGGATCAATGTAATGTACGCCGGCTTTATTATCGAGCGAGGGCACGTGAAGGATATCTACAAGCGGCCGCGCCATCCTTACACCATCGGGCTGCTGCGCTCGGTCCCGCGGCTGGACGAGCAGGAGGACGTTCGCCTGGCCTCGATTCCCGGTGCCCCGCCCGACCTGATCGATCTGCCCCCAGGTTGTCCCTTTGTTCCCCGCTGCACCTACGTCACCGATCGGTGCCGTGAGGAGCTGCCCGAGCTCGAGGAAGTGGACGAAGGACACATCGTGCGCTGCTGGCAGTGGAAGCACGTCAAGTAAACACGTCGCGAGGAGGAAAAAAGTATGGCGGTCGAGCAAGAACCCCTGGTCCAGGTACGGCACCTGAAAAAATACTTTCCCATCACGCGGGGGATAATCCAGCGACACGTCGGCGACGTCAAGGCGGTGGACGACGTCACGTTTGACATCTACCGCGGCGAGACGCTGGGACTGGTCGGCGAGACCGGCTGCGGCAAGACCACTGTCGGGCGGACGATTATCCGGCTCTACGAGGCCACGGACGGCGAGGTGATTTTCGAAGGTGAGCAGCTGCGGAGCTTGAGAGGAAGTGCTTTGCGCCAGATGCGACGGCGGATGCAGATGATCTTTCAGGACCCCTACGCCTCCCTCAACCCGCGCATGACCGTCGGCTCCATCGTTGCCGAGCCGCTGACGGTGCACCGCGTGGCGCGGGGAGCGGAGAAAAAAGCCCGTGTCGAGGAGCTGCTCAATCTGGTTGGCCTGAACCCCTATTTTGCCGCCCGCTACCCGCACGAGTTTTCCGGCGGGCAGCGCCAGCGGATCGGCATCGCCCGCGCCCTGGCCCTCAACCCTGACCTGATCGTCTGCGACGAGCCCATCTCCTCGCTGGACGTATCGATCCAGGCCCAGGTGGTCAACCTGCTCAAGGACCTGCAGGTACGGATGGGACTGACCTACCTCTTTATCGCCCACGACCTGAGCATGGTGCGTCACATCAGCGACCGCATGGCGGTGATGTACCTGGGCAAGATCGTCGAGCTGACCGACCGCAACGAGATCTATTTGAACCCGATGCATCCGTATACCCAGGCGTTGATGTCGGCGGTGCCGGTGCCCGACCCTGAAGTTGAGGAACAGCGGCGGCGGATCATCCTGGAGGGCGACCTGCCCAGCCCAGCCAATCCGCCCGCGGGGTGCAATTTTAGCACCCGCTGTCCCAAGGTGATGGAGATTTGCTCGCAAGAGGAACCCGAGTTCAAAGAGTTGAAACCAGGCCATTGGGTGGCCTGCCATCTCTATTGATCGGCTTGGAATGCCAGAAGGAGGTGATGGTTATCGGGGAAAAAAGATGACGGTACGTACATGTTATCGCTTTAAAGTCCGAACAAAATTTGAGGAGGAGAACACCAAATGTCTAGAAAAGTTTTATGGCTCGTGATTGCTGGCCTGCTCGTTGGGAGCACGCTCCTGGCGTCCTGCCAGCCCGAGACAATTGTCGAGACCGTTACGGTCGAGGTTACCGTCCCTGGCGGTGGGACAGAGACCATCGTCGTTACCGCCACGCCGGCCCCGCCGGAGCCGGTCACGTTCGAGTCGGAGGACCCGACCACGCTGTACGACATCGTCGGCGCGGGCGACACCGACACCCTCGACCCGGCCTGGAACTATGAGAGCGCTGGCGACGCCATCATCCTCAACGTCTACGAGCAGCTCGTCACCTACGACGGCGCAAACGCGACCGAGTTCGTGCCTGCGCTGGCCGAGGACTGGGACATCTCTGCTGATGGCCTGACCTATGTCTTTTACATCCGCGAGGGCGTCACCTTCCACGACGGCGCCGAGCTGACCCCGTCCGACGTCGCCTACAGCTTGCGCCGCGGCATCCTCCAGGGCGGTTCCTGGTCGCCGCAGTGGCTCTACACCGAGGCCTTTTTCGGCACTGGCGTCTATGACATCGCCGAGATCGTCGGTGAGATCGCCGGTGAAGAGGACGTCTATATCTGGGAAGATGACCCCGAAGGGCTGCAGGGCGCGCCTGCTGACGCGCTGCAGGCTGCCTGCGAGGAAGTGATGGAGATGATCAGCTATGACGACGCTGCCGGAACCGTCACCTTCCAGCTTTCCCAGCCGTGGGCGCCGATGATCTCGACCCTGGCCCAGAGCTGGGGCTCGATCCTCGACGAGGACTGGGCCGTCGCCCAGGGCGCCTGGGATGGCGACTGCGCCACCTGGCAGAACTATTACGGCATCACCTCCGAGACCACGCCGCTGCGCGCGGTCATGAACGGCACCGGCCCCTACATGTTCGACCACTGGACCCCCGGCGAAGAGACCGTCCTGGTTCGCAACCCCAACTACTGGCGCGACGTCCAGGGCGTGCCGGTCTTTGAGGGCGGCCCGACCGGCGCCACCATCGACCGCGTCGTCATCCGCCTCGTGGGCGAGTGGGGCACCCGCTTCGCCATGCTCCAGGCCGGCGACGCCGACCTGGTCTATGTGCCGCGCGAGAACATCACCCAGGTCGACCCCATGGTCGGCGAGTGGTGCGAGTGGGACGTCACCGCGGCCGATTTCTCCTGCGAGATCATCGACGAGGAAGCCCCCCTGCGCCTCTACGTCGGTCAGCCCACCGTCAGCCGCACCGACGCCTTCTTCATCTTTGACATCAACGTCGAGGGTGGCAACCCCTACGTCGGCAGCGGTGAGCTGGACGGCAACGGCATCCCGCCCGACTTTTTCACCGATGTCCACGTGCGCCGGGCCTTTAACTACTGCTTCGACTGGGAGGCCTTTATCGCCGATGCGCTGGCCGGCGAGGGCGTGCAGAACGTCGGCTACCTGATCCCCGGCATGCTCGGCTACGAGCCCGACGGCCCCCACTACACCTACGATCCCGACATGTGCGCCGAAGAGCTGCAGCTGGCCTGGGACGGTGCAGTGTGGGAGAACGGCTTCCGCTTCCAGATCGGCTACAACACCGGCAACGTCACCCGCCAGACCGTGGCCCAGATCCTGCAGGCCAACCTTGCCGACATCGATCCCAAGTTCAACGTCGAGATCATCGGCCTGCCGTGGCCCAGCTTCCTGGCCGCCATCCGCGCCAGCACGCTGCCGCTCTACATCAGCGGCTGGATCGAGGACATCCACGACCCGCACAACTGGGCGCAGCCGTTCATGGTTGGCACTTATGCCTCCCGGCAGCGATTGCCGGACGATATGCGGGCCGAGTTCCAGGAGCTGGTCAACGCCGGCGTCGCCGCGACCACCCCAGAAGAGCGCGCCGAGATCTACCACGAACTGACGGCGCTTGACTATGAGTACGCCCCGGCGATCCGCCTGGCGGTCGCCACCGGCCGCACCTACATGCCGCGCTGGATCAACGGCTACTACTACAACCCGATTTATGGCCAGGGCTCCCGCTACTTTACCCTGACCAAAGACTAGTTCGTCGTTCTGAAACCGGGCAGGAGAGGGCCATCGCGCTCTCTCCTGCCCTCCAGGAGGGACTTATGGTCAACTATATCATCCGTCGCTTGTTGTTGGTCCCCGTCATGCTCTGGGGAGTGACGATTCTCATCTTTGGCATGTTCAGCTTCCTCAGCCCGGTGGAGCGCTCTGCTCTCTACGTGCGCGACATCCCGCGCAACGAGCGGGTGTTGGAGGGCATCATCACCCGCTACGGGCTGGACCAGCCGATCTATATCCAGTACTGGAAATGGCTGGTCGGCCACAAGAACGAGGTCACTGGCGAGGTCGAAGGCGGCATCCTGCGCGGCGAGTTTGGCTACTCCCGCACCGCTTCCCAGCCGGTGGCGGAGCTGATCCGGCGCCGCTTCCCGGCCACCCTGGAACTGGCGCTCCTGGCCGTCATCCCCGTCGTCGGCGGGGGGGTGCTGCTGGGGGTGGTCGCCGCCGTGAACCACAACAAGCTTGCCGATCACCTGGCGCGGATCTTTGCCATCGTCGGCTGGTCGTTCCCGGACTTTGTCTTTGGGCTGCTGGTGCTCATGTTCTTTTATGCCCGCCTGGAGTGGTTTCCCCCCGGGCGGGTCTCGGATTGGGCCAACCGGGCCATCATGTCGGAAGAGTTTCGCAGTTACACCCAACTCGTCACCCTCGACTCGCTGCTGAACCTGCGCCTGGACATTTTCTGGGACGCTGTCCGACACATGATCCTGCCGGTGATCACGCTGGCCTACCTCTGGTGGGCGCTGAACCTGCGCGTGACCCGCTCCTCGATGTTGGAGGTGCTGCGGCAGGACTATATCACCACTGCGCGCGCCAAGGGGCTGGTCGAGCGGCTGGTGATCAACCGGCACGCCCTGCCCAACGGGCTGATGCCGGTGGTCACCCTGGGCGGCGGGACGGTGATTGGCCTGTTGGGAGGGGTGGTTATCGTCGAGACGGTATTCAACTACCCGGGCATCGGATCGGCAGCGGCAGCGGCAGCGGTCAACCTGGACGTGCTGACGATTCTCGCTTTTACGTTGATGAACGGCTTTATCCTGGTCGTGGCCAACGTGATCGTTGACATTCTCTACGCCGTCATCGACCCCCGCGTGCGCCTGGACTAGCAAGGAGACAATGATGGCAGCGATCAATCAAGAGACGAAAAGGGAAGGTTTCTTTCAGCGACTCGGCAGGCAGATCGAGGGGTGGGTCGGCATCGAGACCTACCGCATGTTGAAGGGATTGGTTACCAACCCCATCTCGATCGCCGGGTTGGTCCTGTTGGGCATCTTTCTCTTCATCGCCATTTTTGCCCCGGTGCTGGCCCCGCCGGCGCATGTGGACGACCCATTTCAGATCCCCCGCGACGGCTATGGCGCCGTTCCCAAGCCGCCCGGATCGTTGTGGAACAGCCGCCAGCCGCCTCTTCCCTTCTGGTGGAAGCCGATCATGGGTACCGAGCAGTGGACCCACATCATGGGCACTGCCAGCGGGCAGTGGGACATTTACTACGGCGTGGTGTGGGGCACGCGCACGGCGCTGCGCGTCGGCCTCATCATCACCTTGATCGGCGCCGCTATTGGGGTCACGCTGGGGGCAATCTCGGCTTATTACGGCGGCATCGTCGACATGGTGATTATGCGCATCACCGACATCTTTATGGCTTTCCCCTTCCTCCCGGCGGCCATGACCCTCTCTGCCATCCTGACGCCGGTGATGGGCAAGGGCCTCTTTCCGGCGATGGTCGCCCTCAGCGTCTTTGGCTGGACCGGGTTCGCCCGCCTGCTGCGCAGTGACATCCTCTCCATCCGCGAACGGGAGTACGTGCTGGCGGCGCGGGTGATCGGCGTGCGGGATGCCCAGATCATGTTCCGCCACGTCCTGCCCAACGCCATCTTTCCCACGCTGGTGCTGGCCTCGATGCGCATCGGCAGCTATGTAATCACCTTTTCCGCCCTCAGCTTCCTCGGCATCGGCGCCGAGGTCGGCTACGCCGACTGGGGGCAGCTGCTCTCCTTTGCCCGCGCCTGGATGACCCAGTTGGGCGAGTATTGGTACATTGTCATCTACCCGGGCGTTGCCCTGGTGCTTTTCTGTCTCTCCTGGAACCTGGTCGGCGACGCGCTGCGCGACATCCTCGACCCGCGTCTGCGGGGAACGCAGTAGCGGCATCGCACGGACCGGACAGAGGGGGCGCGCTCGCCGCGAGCGCGCCCCTTTGTCTGCTGCAAGAATCCCTTGCCTCTCCCCATCCTCCGTGTTATAATCTGCTCGCTTGCCCCTGTAGCTCAGTCGGACAGAGCAGGAACCTCCTAAGTTCAAGGTCGCGCGTTCGAATCGCGCCAGGGGCACTCTGGCGACAACCGGCGGGCTCGCGTCACTGCTCGCCTCCCCACCAGGACGACGGTCCCGTGGTAGGGGGAAAGGATGGAAGGTAATGGCCGAAGAGGATAATTCTCTGCTGCAGGAACAGATCGACCGCCGCCGCAAGCGCGGTATGGAAGAGTTGGCCCGCGTCGTCAATCGCGGCCGCCACCCTGTCTACAGCACCTTTGAGGTCACCTCGACCTCCGAGCGCGTCTATACGGTCCAAATCCGCTCCCTCACCGAGCGGCTCAACACCTGCACCTGCCCGGATTACCGCACCAACACCATCGGCACCTGCAAGCACATCGAAGGCGTGCTCGGCAACCTGGAGCTCGAGTTCATCGACCAGTGGGACGAGCTGGTCTCTCAGGCGCTGCCCATCGCCCAGCTCTATGTCCACCACGCCGGGCGCACCACCGTTCGCGTGACCCTGCCCCTGCCCGAGGACCAGCGGCTGTACGCGCTCCTCTCCCGCTACTTTGACGCCGAGGGAGTTCTCCAGGGCAAAGTCACGCACAGCCTGCCCGTCCTCCTGAGCGAGTTGAACCGCCTGTCCCCCCAGCGGCGCCGGCAAATCCACGTCGATCCCGCCGTGGACGACTATTTGCGAAAACAAAAAGACATCGAGGCCGTCCAGCAGCAGAAAGAGTGGTTTCTCGACCAGGTCGAGCAGGGGAACCGCTCCCTCAGCGTCATCGGGACGCCCCTCTACGGTTACCAGGAGGAGGGCGTGCTGCATCTCGCCTTTGGGCGGCGGGCCCTGCTGGCCGACGACATGGGCCTGGGCAAGACGGTCCAGGCCATTGCCGCTGCGGCGCTGCTCAAGCAGCTGCGCGACATCCAGCACGTGCTGGTTGTCTGTCCCGCCTCGCTCAAGCACCAGTGGGCGCGGGAAATTCGCCGCTTTACCTCCCTCTCCGTGCAGGTGATCGAGGGCAACCCCATCCAGCGGCGGGCGCTTTACCGCGATCTCGATTTTTTCAACATTGTCAATTACGAGCTGGTCCGCTTCGACGAAAAGGAAATCACGCGCCGCGAGTTCGACCTGGTCATCCTCGACGAAGCGCAGCGCATCAAGAACTGGCGCACCCAAACCGCCGACAAGGTCAAGCGGCTGCGCAGCCCCTACGCCTTTGTCCTCACCGGCACGCCGCTGGAAAACCGGCTGGACGAGCTCTATTCCATCTTCCAGTTCATCGACCCCGCTATTCTCGGTCCCCTGTGGCGCTTTAACGAAGCGTACTATGAGACCGAGCGGCGGCCCAGCGGCTCTTACAAGGTGCTGGGCTACAAGAACCTCGACCAACTGCGCCGGCGCATCGCCCCCTACGTGCTGCGCCGCGTGCGGGAGGAGGTGCTGCTCGACCTGCCGGAACGGATCGACAGCAACTTTTTCGTCGAGATGAGCGCCCCGCAGATGGACGCCTACGCGGAATACGCCCACCGCGTCGCGCAGCTGATGGCCCGCGCCCGCCGCCGTCCGCTGACTCCCGACGAGCACCATATCCTGCTTGGCTCGCTGGTCAAGATGCGCCTGATCTGCAACGCCCTCGCCCTCCACGACCCCGAGATCAAGCCGCAGGACCGGGAAAAGACCGCCCCCAAGCTGCGCGAGCTGCGCGAGATCCTGGGCGAAGAGGTGGCTGGGAACGGCCACAAGGCGATCCTCTTTAGCCAGTGGTCGGGGATGCTGGCCCTGACCGAGCCGGTGTTGGAAAAACTAAAGTTGGGCTGGGTCAAGCTGACCGGCGACGTGCCGACTCCCAAACGCGGCGCCTTGATCGAACAGTTCTTTGCAGATCCCGACTGCCGGGTCTTTCTCTCCACCGACGCCGGCGGCGTGGGGCTGAACCTGCAGGCGGCGAGCATGGTCGTCAACCTCGACCTGCCCTGGAATCCCGCCGTGCTCGACCAGCGCATCGCCCGCGCCCACCGCCACGGGCAGCCGCACACGGTCAACGTGGTCAACCTGATCGCCAAGGGGACCATCGAGGAGCGCATGCTCGACACCCTGGCCGCCAAGCGCGCCGTCTTTGACGCCGCGCTCAACCTGGAGAGCGACGTCGTCGACCTCTCGTTTCAGGATGCGGGCCAGGGGGTGCTGCAGCGCCTGGAGGTGCTCCTGGGGGGCCAGGAGACGGTTCAGCCCGAGCTGGTGCTTGAACCGGCCCCCGCTCCCAAGGCGGAAGAGCCAGCCGCTCCGCCCCCGACGTTGCAGGATTTCGCCGCGTTGTTGGCCGGCCGCTACCCGGGGCGGATCTTGCTGGTCCGCCAGGCGCCGCAGCTTCCGGGCGCCCCCGCCGACGGGAACGTGCTGGTCGTGGTCGACCGCGACCCGGCCAGGTTGCGCCCCCAGGTCGAAAGCCTGCTCGGCGAGCATTACCGCGGTTTTCCTCCGCCGGGCCTGCTGCTGATGGAACCGGAGGGGTACCGCGCCCTCGCCGCCCTCGCCGGGGGGATGATGGAGCAGATCGACGAGGCGGCTACTGTCTACCGGTCGCCGGCGATCCCCGCCCCGGCCCGCGACGACGAGCGCCAGGCGCTGGAAAAGCGGCTGCGCCAGGTCAACCAGGGGCTGGACAACGCCGACAAGCGGCTCAAGCTGGCCGCCGTGGTCCTGGAGGGCGGCTTTCCCGAGGAGGTGATGCGCCCGCTGCGCCAGGCCCTCGCCTGGACCCTCAACGCCCATCTGGCGCTGGTCAAAGAGCGCCCCCCCGACGACAAGCTGCCCCCCCCGCGCCTGGTGGAAGCGGAGCTGGTCGCCCCGGGCCGCATGCCGACCGAACTGGCGGCGCGGCTCGACCGGGTGCGCACCCTCACCGCCCCGCCCGCTGAGGACGAGGAAGAAGCGCCGCCGCCCAGCATCGAGGCCGCCGAAGGATTTATCGCTGCCGTGCGAGAAGCGATTGACTTGGGGCGCGAGTTGGCAGCCGAGGAGGGGATGTAAGCCGGTCCTCTCCGGCCCATCTCACACAGCGCGCCATTGAACCGCGAAAGGTCAGCGCTGGAGCGGCAGGTCGACGAGCACCGTCGTGCCCTGGCCGATCCCGGATTGGACGCTGAGCGTGCCCCCCAGGTTCCGGGCCCGTTCCCGCATCCCCACCAGTCCCAGGCGCCCCCGGGCCATGAGGTCGTTGATCCGCTCCGGTATAGGGAAGCCCCGTCCATTGTCACGGATCGCGATGTGAATCGCACTGTCGGAGCGAAAATCGAGCTCGACCGTCGCTTGCGAGGCCCCGGAGTGGCGCCGGACGTTGTTGAGCGCTTCCTGGACGATGCGAAACAGGGCCAGTTCCTCCTCTGGCTGAAGGCGCTTGGTCTCTCCCCGCAGTACCAGCCGG
This sequence comes from Anaerolineae bacterium, assembly GCA_016931695.1. Lineage (GTDB taxonomy): Bacteria > Chloroflexota > Anaerolineae > B4-G1 > DUEL01 > JAFGEI01. The sequence continues at coordinate 25,669 of JAFGEI010000141.1, forward strand.
GCGTCGATTCCCTCCTTCTCTACCAGGTCGTCGACGAGGCTGCCCAACGCTGCAGTCAGCCCCAAGTGATCGAGCACTGACGGGCGCAGGTCCTGGACAAACCTCCGGATCCCGGCTACCGCACTGCTGGTCAAATTCTGCAGCCGTTCCAACGCCCCGATGACCGGCGCGGGAATTTGGTCCTCCCCAGTCGTTAATGCCTCCAGGCGGCGCGATATGGCGACCAGCGTCTGGATGGTCTCGTCGTGGAGCTCTTGGGCAATGCGCTGGCGCTCGTTCTCCTGGGCGCGGGTGATCTCCCGCACGTAGAAGCGCAGGTTTTCATAGAGACGCGCATTTTCCACCGCCACGCCGACCTGGCTGCCGATGGAGGCCAGCAGTTGGCTGTCTTGCGGCTCAAAGATCGGCTGCAGGCCCAATAACATTGCCCCCAGCAATCGATCCCGCGCTACCAGGGGCACCACGACGTAGGGCGCCCACTCCTCCCAATCCGCCGGGACCCGGGAGCGAAAGGATTGATCGTCGGGTACTCTTGGCTCGCCCGCCCAAAGGCCGCTCTTGCCGTAGGTCTTTTTCCCATTCCTTTCCTTCCCGGGCGGGGGAGGGCATTCGGGAGAATGGGCCAGGTTGTTGCGATCGCCGACGATCACTTGTCCAGGATGGGCCAACAGGTCGGCGAGGTGGGTGCGCACAATGTTCTCTGCGTCTTGTGCCCACTCGGGAGATAGTTGCTGGATTCTGAGCGAGAGGCTTTGGTCCTCCCAGTTCAGCAAAAAGATCGCCCCTCCCGGATTGGGGCCACAAACCTCCATGTCGTTCAAGATGCCATCGAGTGCCTTGGATAGGATTTCGTCCAGGTCGAGCGATTGGCCGATGGTCAGGGCGATGGCATTCACCGCGGCCAATTTTTCGACCGCTTTTTGCCGTAGCCGTTTCTCGTTCTCCTGGATCTCGATCATCCAAACGACCAGGTAGCCCACGATGGCCGTCGCCGCGGTCTCGATGAGCGCGTCGAGCGGGTAGGGGGATAAGAACAAGACCCGTGGCAGCATGATGAGCACAGTGAGGGTCAGAGTTACCAGGCCCCCTGCCTGGCCAAAAGCGAGGGTGGCGCCGGCAATGGGCAGGATAAAGATGATGCGCTCCACGGCGTGCCGGCTCAAAAAGGTCTCAACTTGCGGCGAGAGTACTCGGATCTGGGGGGTCAAATAGTGGAGCATGGTGATGCCCGACAGCATGAGTACAATGATCCACAAGGAGTGATTCGCCAACAACTGGACGGCCTTTCGGGCTTGTGGCGGGTTCGACTTCATCTCAGGGCATATCCTCCAGCGTGATCAAGCCCTTTCGCAGCGCCAGCACCACCGCTTCGGTCCGCGAGCCAACGCCCAGCTTGCCAAAGATGTTGCTCAAGTGAACCTGGACCGTGCGGACGCTGATGACCAGTTCGTTTGCGATTTCGCGGTTGCTCATCCCCTGTGCGGCCAGTTGCAGCACTTCCATCTCGCGATCGGTCAGGTGGCTCAACAGGTCGTCGGCTGCCCGCCCGTCCTTGTGCTGGCTAAAGTAGTTGACGACCTTGCGGGCAATGGAAGGATGAAGCACGGATTCCCCGGCATGCACCGCGCGGACCGCATCGACGAGCTCGCGGGTCGAGATATCCTTCAGCAAATAGCCAGCTGCTCCCGCTTCCAACAGGGCAAAGACGTACTGGTCATCGTCGTAGGCGGTGAGGATCAGCACGGCGGTTGAAGGGCTGATCTCTTTGATGCGTTGGGTTGCCTCAATGCCGTTCATCTTGGGCATTGCGATATCCATCACCACGACGTCGGGGCGGTGAATCGTCGCCAGGTTCAGCGCTTCCTCGCCGTCCCCAGCTTCGGCCACCACGTGTAAATCCTTCTCGCGTTCCAACATCTCCCGCGTTCCCTCGCGCACGAGGACGTGGTCTTCGGCCAGCAGCACCTTGATTCTTTCCATATCGGACCTCTTTGAGCTCATACTTGATCGTGGGATAACACCTATGTGCAGCTACAGCCATTTGTCATGGTCAGTCTCAGTAGATCCAAATTTGTCACCCTGAGCGACGCCCAGAGGGCGGAGCGAAGGGTCTCGTTCCTTGCAGAACGAGATTTCGCTTCT
>JAFGEI010000142.1 GCA_016931695.1 Anaerolineae bacterium
CATGCGCGAGGTCGTGGACCGCTACGCCATCGCGGTGGAGGAGCTGGATCCCTCCTGGGTGACCCTTTCCCGCACCGACCTGGCCCTGTTCCCCAAGGAGCAGGACCAACTGGTCCTGACATTCCGTCCCCCCGAGGGCGCCCCGGCCGGCCGCTACGAGGTGCCCGTGGTCGTGGCATCGCTGGACAGCGCCAGCGAGAGCACCACGGTCACCTTGGTGCTGGAGGTCGTTGCCGAGCACGCCCTCGAACTGGCCCTCCGTCCCCAGCGGCAGACCGGGGTGAGCGAGGGCCTCTTCCGGGTTCAGCTCAAGAACGCGGGCAACGCTGATCTGACGGTACACTTCGAGGCCACCGACCCCGACGAAGGGTGCCAGTACGCCTTTGATCCGCCGCAAGTGGTGGTGGCGGCCGGCCAGGAAGCCCAGGTGCAGCTGACCGTGCGGTCGAAACGCGCCCTGGGCAGTGAACAGCCCCGCACCTTTCTCTTTACGGTCACCGCCAGGCCACTGGAGGCGGCCAGGCTGGTTCGCCAGGTGTCGGGAGAGTGGATGCAGGTGCCTCCCGCCCTGGAAGTGGTGTTGGTCCCGGAACGGCCGAGCAGCGTGAAGGAAGGCGTCTTTGGCCTGCAGGTCACGAACCAGGGCCCTGCCGAGCTGGCCGTGCAACTGCAGGCCGGCGACCCGGAGCAGGCGTGTCTGTACGTGCTGGAGCCCAGCTCGTTGGTCATTCCGCCGGAAGGGCAGGGGACGGCCCAATTGCGCGTCCGCCCCAAGACCGGATTGGCGGAAGGGCAGAACCGGACCTTTGGCTTCGCCGTCGCCGTTCAGGTGGCCGGCTCATCAACTGTGTCCCGAGAGGTGCAGGGCCAATGGGAACAGGTCCCCCCCACCTTGAACCTGGCCCTGAATCCGCCCCGGCAGGGTGGAGCGACCGCGGGCCTCTTTCTCGTGTCGCTCAGCAATCCCGGGGACGCCGAACTGACCGTGGGCCTCACCGCGGCCGACTCACAGGGTGGGCTGTATACCTTTGAGCCTTCCCAGGTGGTCGTCCCGGCCGGCGGCCGGAGCCAGGTGCGGTTGACGGCGCGTTCTCCACTGCCCCCCGACAGCCGGCAGAGTCGGACCTATGCCTTCACCGTCACGGTCCGTGCTGTAGAGGCGCCCAGCCTGATCCGCCAGGTGCAGGGGGAATGGGTGCAGTCGGTCCAGCCGGCGCCGCCGCCGGCCGCTTCCCCCCAGCCGGTCACCCCGCCGGCCCCGGCAAGACCCGCGCCTTCACGGCCGCGCTTCGGCCTGACGGTGGCGCTGATGGTCGGGTTGCTCGTGCCCGTGGCCCTGGGTAGTGTCTTCACCGCAGTGTCGGCGATCGAATCCTTGCGCGACTCTCTGGATCATGCGCTCGCAGATGCGCTTGGCTATGCTATTATGGCCGTGGTCTGGTTGGCGGGTATGGCCCTCATCGCCGTCATTGCCCGCGCTGTGTGGCAAGGACCCCGCTTCTGGCCGTTCTTCGTGACCACGGTGGTAGGGTGGAGTGTGGCGGCACTTGGTGGTTTCTTGGCGGGGAATGCGATTGAATCCGCTCCGGGAGATGGCGGCATGCTGCCGTTGATTGTGGCTGTCTTGATCTGGTTGGGCGGAATCGTCGGCAGCATCTTCTTGGGCCGCGCCATTGCCCGGGTTGGAAAGTGAAGGAGCTGAGATGTCGGCGTTGATTCGTGTGCTGCTCTCCACAGAAACGGCCCAGCTGCAGCCGGGCGAACGGGCCGAGACGACCCTCACCGTACAGAACCTGAGCGAGACGGTGGGCCGCTACCGCATCGCGGTGGAAGGCGTGCCGCCGGATTGGGTGCGCCTGTCGCGGCGCGAGCTGTCCCTGTTCCCCAACGACCAGGATCAGGTCCGCATGACGGTGAACCCGCCCAACGTGCCGGGAACCCAGGCCGGCCGTTACACGCTGCAAGCGCATGTCGTTTCGGAAGAGGACCCCACGGAGCGCACCACGGTGCCGTTTCTCCTGCAAGTCGGTACCGAGGCGATCTTGGCGGCAACCCTGCAGCCGGCCCAGCTCGCCGCCGCCGAGAAGGGGAGCTTTGCCGTGCAGCTCGCCAACGCCGGCCCCGTCGATTTGAACGTGCTGCTCGAGGCCGTGGACCCGGCCGGCGGCTGTTTCTTTTCCTTCGAGCCGCCCCAGGTGACCGTCCCGGCCGGCCGGTCGGCTTCTGCTCAACTGACGGTCCGCCCGCTGCAGCCCCTGTCCGGCAGGACGCCGGTACAGCATACCTTTACCGTCGAGGCGTGGCCGGCCGAGTCCCCGCGCCTGGCCTGCCAGATGGTCGGGCGGTGGGAGGAGCGGCCGCGCCGTGCGGCCCGCTGGCCTTTCCTGGCCGCTGCCGCGGTCGTCCTCATCGCCGCCGCCGTGCTCTTCTACCTCTTTGCCTGGCCGCGGCTGCAAGGCCCACGCGGTGGGGGGGAGGACGGGCCCACCAGCCCGCTGGTCCAGAACACCGTGCCGCCCGCGGCGGCCGCGGCCGAGGCCACCCAGCCGGCCCCGACGACTGCGGTGGTGCCCGCGACCCCGGTGGAGCCCACTGCCGCTCCCCCTGCGCCCTCGCCGACCCCCGATCTCGAGGCCGAGATCTATGCCCGCCTGGACGAGTACAACACCGTGCGGGCCCAGGCCGAGGTCGAGCTCGAACCCGAACTGCTGCGCCAGGTCTGCGTGGACCCGTACCTGACCCAGAAGATGGACCTGGTCAACCGCAACATCGCCGATGGCACCCACTGGGAGACGCCCCAGGTCACTTTCACCGTGACCTCGCTGAATCTCGTCGACGAGAACCGCCTCGAGGTCGGTGTCCGCAAGACCGAGACCAAGCTCTACTATCCCCAGGGGTCCGCGGTGCCGGATGACGAGATTTGCACGGGCACGATCTATTCGTATCGCGATTGTACCTATGACATCCTGTACATCATGGTGCAGCAGGAGGGTCAGTGGTACGTCGCCGACTTTACCGTGATCGGCGGCTGCACCAATGAGTGCCAGCACTAGAAGTTGTCTCATAAATCGGATTCGGGAAGTACCGCAGCCGCAGAATAGGCCCGAGAACGCTCACCGCTGTATTCATGAGATGACTTCTAGCAAGAACCAATCTTCGCGGCACGACCGCGCAGGAGGTCCGATTTGTCCGCCTTGATCCGCGTCACCCTTTCCACACAAGCCGTGCGCCTCCAACCCGGCGAAAAGGCCGAGGTCACCGTGACGGTACAGAA
>JAFGEI010000143.1 GCA_016931695.1 Anaerolineae bacterium
CAAGGGCTATCCGGCCCCGGCGGGGGCACGAAGACAGCATACCACAATCCGCGGACAGCGTCAAGGGTGCATGAGATCGGGACATATTGTAGGATTTCATAGTTTTTGAGACTGAGCAGCCCCAAATCGCTCCCTATTCCACAGTTTTTGAGACTGGTGTTGCGCATATTTTGAGACTGCCCTAAGAATTTCGGCTTTCTGTTTCACAGTTGTTGAGACTGCCCTAACTCCAGAAAGGCCCTTATCCCACAGTTGTTGAGACTATCCTAAAGCCCCGCCTCCCCCATCCCTTTGAGCAGCCCCATGACGGGGCTGCTCTTCATTTCCTGTACAATGAGCATACCGTATCCGTAATGATCGACTATGCCGAACAGGAGGAAAACATGGCGGTCAGAAAAGTCTCCAATCGTGGCGGTAACATCGTGGGCCACTTTCCGTCGCTCAAGTTGGGACGGATGGTGGCCTTCGAGTCCCTGATCGAGCGGGATTTCATCTATCTGCTCGATTACGATCCGGGCGTGGAGCATTTCGCCGAACAACCCTTGACCATCCAATATCACGAGGCGAACAAGAAACGGCGGTACACCCCTGATTTCCACGTCATCTACAGAGGTCAGCCCTTCCTTTGCGAGTGCAAGCCGGCGCAATTCGTGGCGGATCCCCAAAACCAGATCAAGTTTGCAGCCGCGCGATTGTGTTGTCAAAAACAGGGCTGGGCGTTCGCGGTCGTAACTGATGCACAGCTGGCTACTGGTTGGCGCATCGCGAACATCAAGTTGCTCACCCAGTTTGCCCGCTATGTCATCGGCGCGGAAACCAAAGGCCGCGTTTTCGCCTTTCTGGCGGCGGTAGCTGGTCCAGTGACAGTGGCGGATGTCATGCAAGGGGTGAATCCCGCGGCGCCGCAAGCCGTCGCCATCCCCATCTTGCACATGGCCTTTCATCACCAGGTGCATATCCCGCTGGATGACGCCAAGATATCGGTCAACTCCCCGATCACTTTGGCGAACCCCGCGCGTGAGCGGCAGGCGTTGCTGCCATGAGCATTCACAGGTTCTCCACCGGAAAGCAATTCATCTGGCAAGGCGTCGTCTACGAGGTCAAGCGGCTGTTATCCGGCAGCATGCTCCTCATCGAAAATGTCCAGACCGCGGAAAGCCGCAGCGTTCCCTTCACGGCGCTGGCGCAGGCGCTCTTTGCCGCCGAACTGGGCTTCATCGTGCCGCGCGACCCAGCAAGTCCGGACCCCGCGGCCCCGCAGCCCACCTTCGCTGATTATCCCCCGCAGCTGCGGGCCGCGGCCGAATACCGCCTCGACGTCATTCGCCCGCTGCTGGCCCTGGGCCCCGCGGAACGCACCCGGGAGATGGTCGCGGCCCGCGTGACCGAGATCAAACAGGCTGGTCAGGCAGACGCATCGTTACCTACGTCGGCGGCCAGCAGCGCCTCGGTCTATCGCTGGATCAAGGATTACGAGCGCAGCGGCCACGACATCCGCGCGCTGGTGAGCAACTCCCGGCAACAAGGGGGCAAAGACCAAGCGCGTCTCCCGGACAATGTCGAGGCCATCATTCACGCCGTCATCCAGGACCGTTACTACGTCGCGGAAAGGGTTACCTCCGACGACATCTATCTGGAAGTGGCGCTGCGGATCGCAGAGGAAAACAGATTGCGGCCCGCGGCAGAAAAGCTGGCCCCGCCATCCCGGACGACGATCTGGCGCCGCATCGAGGCCCGGGATGAGCAGGGCAAACTCATCGCCAAGCGGGGAAAGCGTCTTGCCAAACAGCAAGCGACGCAGTATGGCCAGATGGCGTATCCCAGCATTCCCCTGGAGCGCGTCGAGATCGACCACACCGCCATGGACCTCATTGTCGTGGATGACCGCGACAACCTGCCCCTGGGCCGACCCACCCTGACCTATTGTCTGGACACGGCGACGCGTTATCCGCTGGGTTTCTACGTCGGTTTTGATCCCCCCAGTTACCTGACCGTGATGGAATGTCTGCACCATGCGATCCTGGCCAAGGGCAATGTGCGGGGAACCTATGGCACGCAGCACGACTGGCTGGCCTGTGGCATCCCGGCCGGGCTGGCTGTCGACAATGGCAAAGAGTTCATTGGCGCCGATCTGTTCGATGCCTGCCATGCCCTCGGGATCGAACTGGCCCAGATGCCCATCCGGACACCCCACTTCAAAGCCGCGGTGGAGCGCATGTTCAGAACCCTCAACACCGGCCTCTTGCACACCCTGCCGGGAACGACGTTCTCCAACCCCCAACAGCGGGGCGACTATGAGAGCGCCCAAGAAGCCTGTATCGACCTGCGGGACCTGGACACCCTCCTGCACATCTTTCTATTGGACGTTTACGCGGAGAGCTTCCATCGCGGACTGGGCAGCATCCCGGCCCGCCAGTGGGAGGCCATCACCCGCGAGGGGTTCTTCCCCCGCCTACCGGCGAGTGCGGCGGAACTAAAGATCCTGCTGGGGCGCGTCACCCAGCGGGTGATTCAACCCTACGGGATCGAGTTTATGCGGCTGCGCTACAACTCCCCGGACTTGGCGCCTCTGCGGACCTATCTGGCTGGGGCGAAGGTCAAGATCAAGTACGATCCCACGGACCTGGGCGGTATTCACGTTTACGACCCCCGAGAATAGACCTACATCGCCGTCGCCTGCCTGGACGGGGAATATGCCCAAGGACTTTCCCTCTGGAAGCATCGGGTGATTCTGAACCTGGCGCGCCAAGAAGCAGCCCCGGTGGATGTTTTGGGCCTGGCCCAGGCCAAGCGGCGCATCCAGGAAATCGTGGCCCAGAGCCGCGCAGACAAGAAGCTCAAGAGTCGCGCGCGGGTGGCCCGCTGGACAACAGGGGGAAAACCGGTGGGCCGGGCGGAGGAACCCGCGGCGCCCCCGGACGATTCCGTTCCACCCCAGCTGCCCCCGCCAGCCCCGGCGGAGGCCAGCCTGGCGGCGCTGGACTGGGACTTTGCAGGAAACCTTGATGACCTCGGCAACGAGGATTGGAGTGCCGGATATGACTTACCCCACACCAGCTAAAGTGACCGTCGCCGAGGAGCACTTGGCAGCGCCGGTCGACCGGGCCAATGCGGTACTGATCCGTTATCCCCGCTTCAACCGCCTGCTCAGCCACATTCAACTCTGTCGGGAGATGTCCCGCACCGCCGGCGAGCCGCAATGCATCATCTTGGAGGGTGTGCCCGGAACGGGCAAATCGACCTTGGTCCAGAGCTACGCGGCCTCTTGTGCGCGCTACGAAACGCCGAGTGGCACCAAGGTGCCGGTCTTTTACGCGGAAACGCCCGCTCCGGTCACCGTCAAGGGGATGGCCGCCCGGCTCCTGCAAGTGTTGGGGGATCCGGCCGCCCATCATGGCACGTTATGGTCGATGAACGCGCGGTTGGTCCATCTCCTCCAGACGTGTGAGGTGCAGCTGATCATCCTGGACGACTTTCACCATCTGATCGATCAGGAAACGAACCGGGTACTGGGCCAGGTCGCGGACTGGCTCAAAGTGCTCATCAAAGAGACGAACATCCCCTTTCTGGTGGTCGGCGTGGAGGGCACGGTCAGCCGCATTCTGGACGCCAACGCGCAACTCTCCCGCTTGTTCGCCATTCGGGAGACGTTGCAGCCCTTCCAATGGGATAGCCGGAACCCGGAGACGATCAAGGAGTTCATGACCTTTGTGGCCTTTGCCGAGCGTCTGATTGGCCTGCGGTTGACCGCGGAGATTGCGCGCGAGGATCTGCTGTACCGGATCTATGCCGCTACTGACGGGGTCGTGGGCAACGTGATGAATCTGTTACGGTACGCCGTCGCCCTCGCCCAACAACGCGCCGAAGATATCCTCAGTTTGGAAGTGCTCACGCAAGCCTTTGATCTGCGCTTGGCCGCGCACGTGCGCAAGAAAAGCCCCTTTCGCCCGGCTGACAATCTGGCCAGCCTGCGGTCTGCGCCGCCTGCGGCGTCTGCCGGCGCTTGCGCGGCGGAAAACTTGTCGGCCGCCGCGGTGTTGACGACCAAATAGCGGGGGAACATGACTGGGGATCTGCTCCCGCAGCGTCCTTTACTATGCCGGATCCCGCTGCTGCCAGGTGAGTCGCTGTGGTCTTACCTGACTCGCCTGGCGGCAGCCAACGGCTACGATTCCCTATCCCTCCTGACCCGGCTGTGCCACCAGCGTCTGGCCCCGCTGCACCTACACCCACGCCACCTGCTCGAGCCCCAGCACGCTGCAACCTTCGCGGTATTGGCCGCGCTTGGTGGTCTCACCCCGCGCGAACTCGCCAATGCCTCGGTCCATTACTTCGCGCGGGCCCCCCTTTGGGCGGAGCGCGGCAGTTCCAGTCTCTCCCTGGCGGACGGCGCTCCGCTGCCCCTCTTGGACGCCCGCCTTCGTTCCAAATACCTGTGGCGCGAGCATGAGGTTCGGTTCTGCCCGGAATGCCTGCAACAAGCAGCTTACCACCGCCTCGCTTGGACCCTCAAGGAGGTGGGGGGGTGTTTGGAACATCGGCGTTTGTTGCGCGATCGTTGTCCCAACTGCGCTGCGCAGGTGAGTGTGCAGGACGTGGTGCGCGGTCAGTGCCGCAAGTGCCGCGCGGACCTAGCCGCCGCAATGCCCGACGATGTTCTGACGCCATTCGACGTTTTTGCCCAGCAAACCATCCGCTCCTGGTGGGGGCTGGCGGGGCCAGCGCCCACCGACATGGACGGGTCGCTACCCGACCAACCGGCACCGATCTTGCACCAATTGTTCGAGCTGGTTCAGGACGCGATCCGGGCCGCCACAGCCGTGGGCCCGACCGTGTTGGACCGCTACAACGTGCAACTACAAGCCTTCAAGGCGCTGGCCGACTGGCCAACGGGGTTCGGCAATTTCCTCCGGGGGCGTCTGGAGCAGCAGGTGCGGATATGGAGCTACTACTCGGGGTGTGATTTCAGCGGGCCGGTCCATCTGCGCGACGATTCACCGTTTGGTTTTTGGATCTGCGGACTCCAGGATCGGCCGGGCTTTGGCTTTGTGCAAGAAGCGGTGGATCGCTTCTTGGTTGCGAACAACATCCGCGTCGAGTCGGGATGCCGGCGAACGCGCTTGCTTATCGAAGCTGACGCAGAGCTGCAAAGGATTGCCCGTCCTCTTGCGGAAAAGGGGCTGGAGCGTATGGCCAGGGTGCTGGAATCGATGGGTGAGGATGATCCTGAAAGCGATGGGGCAGTTGCGGGGGATTAGTACTACAACCTGAGTTGTGATTTGCGCCCATCAGAAAGCCATGCGATAATGGCCTCAACGTCGCGATAGGAGATGAGGCCGGTGAGTCCAATCGAAATCGATCAGTACGCTGCCGAGTTTGAAGCCTTTCAGGCGCGCTTTGCCCGCCTCTTTGTCCGCAGTGAGCCCCGGGAAGCGGCGGCCCAGTACCTGCGCGGGCTGCTGGCGGCGGTGTCGCACAAGAACTGCTGGCAGATGGCCGAAGCGACAGGGGCGCGCGATCCCCAGTCGCTGCAGCGTCTGCTGTTCGGGGCGTTGTGGGACGTCGAGGAAGCGCGGGATGAACTGCAGGACTTCGAGCACTTCGGCCAGAACGATGGCATCGGCATTGTCGACGAGACCGGCTTCTTGAAGAAGGGGACCAAGTCGGCCGGCGTCAAGCGCCAATATTGTGGCACGGCCGGCAAGATCGAGAACTGCCAGGTGGGGGTCTTCCTGACGTACTGCACGGGCCGCAGCTACACCTTCCTGGATCGCCGACTGTACCTGCCGCAGGAATGGTGCCAGGACCCCGCGCGGCGGCAGGCAGCGCATGTGCCCGAGGAGGTCTCGTTCCAGACCAAAGCGCAGTTGGCCGCGCAGATGCTGGCGCATGCCTGGACGCGGAATGTGCCCATGGAGTGGGTGACGGGGAACGAAATCTACGGCGATGACGCCCACCTGCGCGACTTGATCGCCGCTGCGGGCAAGAAGTACGTTCTGGCCGTCGCGGCCAACATGCCCGTTTGGCGTGAGGCCCAGCCCGTGGTGGCTTCCTTTAAGGGCAAGACTGGACGATCGCGGAAGAAGCCCCGCCTGGCCCCGGGGGCAGTGGGGCGGGAAGCCGTTGCGGTGGTGGTCGCGGCCCTGCCCCCGGCGGCCTGGCAGCGTCTGGCAGTGGGCCAGGGCGAGAAGGGGCCACGTACCTACGACTGGGCCGCGGTGCGCATCCGCGAAAAGCGCGGCACCGTGCCCGGTCCGGAAAGCTGGCTACTGGCCCGCCGTTCTGTCAGCGACCCCACCGAGTTGGCCTACTACCTGTCCAATGCGCCGGCGGACACCCCCTGGCGACGCTGGCCGAGGTCGCCGGTGCGCGTTGGGGCATCGAGACGACGATCGAAGAGGGCAAAGGCGAAGCCGGCCTTGACGAGTATGAGGTCCGCTACTGGCGCAGTTGGTATCGGCACACTACCCTCGCCATGATGGTCCACGCCTGGCTAGCCGCAATGCGCCAGGCCGCGGGGGAAAAATCCGCCGGACCCGGAGCTGGCCGAGTGGAGCGTGCCCGAGGTGCGACGGCTGCTGGAAATCGCTCTGCCGCTGCCTCCGCACACCCCTGCGCTGCGGCTGGCTTGGTCGCGTTGGTGCCGGGCTAGACGACAGCAGGCTCGGCGAGTCATTACCAAAGGCGCGGTGCTTGTTGGCCCGAAAGCGGTATTCATAGTAACCGATCACCGTAACTCAGGTTGTAATACTAAGGCTAAGGCGTCTGTGTGGGAGGCGTGACGACTTCTACCAGTGAACCAGCTTCGACTTTGAATGTTCTGGAAACCATTTGATTTGGCTGAGACGGCGTTGCTGGCCTGTCACCATAGCTCACTATGAACTGAGATGGGTTGTCTGCATCGATAAATGTGAGCTGCGGAGCGATTCCGTCTCCGAGG
>JAFGEI010000144.1 GCA_016931695.1 Anaerolineae bacterium
ATCTGCGTGGCCTGCTTCGAGCGGGATATCGCCGGGGCGCTGGGGCTGCACCGCGCCGCCGCCGTCCAGTACGTCCGGCCGGAGATCGTCGGATTCGTGCTGGGCGCGCTGGTCGCGGCCCTGGCCTTCCGCGAGTTCAAGGCCCGCGCCGGTTCCGCGCCCATCGTGCGCTTCGTGCTGGGCGTGTTCGCCATGATCGGCGCGCTGGCCTTCCTGGGCTGCCCCTGGCGGGCGCTGCTGCGCCTCTCCGCCGGCGACCTCAACGCCGTGGTGGGGCTGGCCGGCCTGGCGGCCGGCATCTTTGTCGGGGTGCAGTTCCTCAAAGCCGGCTACAACCTGGGCCGTTCGCACAACACCTACATCGCCGTCGGCTGGATCATGCCGGTGATGATGGTTGGGCTGCTCCTCTTGCTCGTCTTCCAGGTCAAGGTGAGCGACAGCGGCGCGCTCTTTTTCAGCGAGAGCGGTCCCGGCTCACAACATGCTTTCTGGCTCATCTCTCTGGGGGCAGGGCTGGCGATCGGTTTTCTGGCTCAGCGCACGCGCTTCTGCACTATGGGCAGCATCCGCGACGTGCTCCTGATGGGCGACACCCACCTCATCAGCGGCCTGGGCGCGCTGGTAGTGATGGCCGTGATCACCAATCTGGTCCTGGGGCAGTTCGGCACCCTGGCTTTCTTCGGCCAGCCGGTCGCCCACAGCCAGCACCTGTGGAATTTTCTCGGCATGGCGCTGGCCGGGCTGGCCTTTGCGCTGGCTGGGGGGTGCCCGGGCCGGCAGCTCTTCCTGGCCGGCGAAGGCGACGGCGACGCCGCGGTGTTCGTGCTGGGGATGATCACCGGCGCGGGGCTGGCGCACAACTTTGCCCTCGCCGGCAGCCCCGACACGGTGGTGGAAGGCGTGCAAAAGGTCGGTGGCATCAGCCCCTTTGGAATGGCGGCGGTCGTGCTGGGGTTGGTGGTTTGCGTGCTCATCGGTTTCACGATGCGCCAGAAAATGGAGGTATAGGTGCAATGTCTCACACAGTAGATGCGCGTGGGCTTTCGTGCCCGCAACCCGTCATCTTGACTCGCAACGCCATCAAGGCGGGCGATTTTCCCATCGAGGTGCGGGTCGAGACCGTGACCTCGCGCGAGAACGTCCGCCGCGCGGCGCAAAAGCTTGGCTACACGGTACAGGTCGAGGAGACGGGGGGCGAGTTCAGGCTGACCATCTCGAAATGACCAACGACGAGCAACCAATGGCCCAATTTCGAGACTTGGGGTTGGGTCATTGGGATTTGGAGTTTGAGCTATGATCTATTTCGACAACGCCGCCACTTCCTGGCCCAAGCCGCCGGGGGTGGCCGAAGCCATGACCCGCTTTCTCGAGCAGGTGGGGGCCAATCCAGGCCGCGCCGCCCACCGCCGCGCGGTCGAGTCGGGGCGCATCGTCTACGGCGCCCGCGAGGCGGTGGCCGAGCTGTTCAACGCCCCCGACCCGCTGCGCGTGGTCTGGGGCAAGAACGTGACCGAGGCGCTCAACCTGGCGCTGTGCGGCCTGCTGCGCCCCGGCGACCACGTCGTCACCAGCTCGACGGAGCACAACTCGATGATGCGCCCGCTGCGCGCGCTGGAGCGCGAGGGCGTCGAGGTGACGGTCGTCCAGTGCACGCCGCAGGGCCAGCTCGACCCCGCCGGCGTGGCGGCAGCCATCCGGCCCAACACGCGGCTGGTCGCCCTCAACCACGCCTCCAACGTGGTGGGCACGCTGCTGCCGGCGGCCGAGGTCGGCGCCATCTGCCGCCAGCGGGACGTGCTGCTGCTGGTCGACGCCGCCCAGACCGGCGGCGCCTACCCCGTCGATGTGCAGGCCAATCAGATCGACCTGCTCGCTTTCACCGGCCACAAGTCGCTGGGCGGCCCTATGGGCACCGGCGGCCTGATTGTAGGCGGGCGGGTGGACGAAGCGCAGCTCGAACCGCTGATGCGCGGCGGCACCGGCAGCCGCTCAGAGCACGAGCTGCAGCCCGACTTTATGCCCGACAGGTACGAGAGCGGCACGCCCAACGTGGTCGGCCTGGCCGGATTGGCGGTGGGGGTGCGGTGGCTGCTGGCGCGCGGCGTGGACGCCATCCGCGCCCACGAGGTGGCGCTGGCCCGGGCGCTGATCGCGGGGCTACAGGCCATCCCCGCCGTGATCGTCTACGGCACGCTAGACGCCGGGCTGCAGACGGCGACGGTCGCGTTCAACGTCGCCGGAATGGCGCCCTCGGAGGCCGGCTTGCGCCTGGACGACGAGTATGGCATCATGTGCCGCGTCGGCCTGCACTGCGCGCCGGCCGCGCACAAGACGATCGGCACGTTCCCCGGCGGCACGGTGCGCTTTGGCCTCGGCGCCTTTAACAGCATGGACGAGGTCGAGGTAGCGCTGGCCGCTGTGAGGGAACTGGCCGGGGAGGTTCAATGACCGCGGGGAAGTATACCGTCATCCTGCTCTATGCCACCAGCCACGCCATCCGCGCGGAAAAGCTGCTCAAGCAAGCATCCATCCCGCCCAAGATGATCCCTGTTCCGCGCCACCTCAGCTCGAGCTGCGGCGTCTGCATCCGCATCGCGCGGGCCGACCGGGAGGCGGCACAGCAGGTACTGCAGCAGGCTGGCATGGAGATCGAAGGGCTTTACGACATCAGCCCCCGTGCCGCAGGCAAGCCAGGAAGGCAGGCATAACCGTGTCGTCTCAGATTCTCACCGCCCAGACGGAAGCGGGACGTGCCGCCATCGCGCAGGTGATGGCGCGCTCCTACAGCGCCGAAATCGACAGCGTGCCCCCCTCCTGGGCCCGCGCGCTGGTGGTGGATGGCGAGCCGGTCTCGTTCATCCTCGTCGACCCGGAACGGCGGATGGAATATCCCGGCGGCGATCTGCCCTACGCCTTTATCAACGACGTCGCCACCCGCGCAGACCGGCGCCGCGAGGGGCATTTCCGCACCACGATGGCGCACACGTTCGACGCCCTCCGTGCCGCTGGCCTGCCGCTGGTGCTCACCCACGGCCGCTACCCGCTCTACCGCCGCTTTGGCTTTGACGTCTTTACCCACCACTGCGGCATCTTTGTCGCGCCCGGGCAGATCGAGACGGCCGCACCGGGAACGATCGCCCCCGCAGCGGCGGTACAGCTCCTGGTGACCGAGGAAAACAGCGCCATCCACGACGACCTGCTGCTGGTCGTCGAGGCCAGGGCGACGAGCCTTGCGGCCAGCAAGGCAGTCTTGCAGGCCGCCGCAGCCCTGGCCCGGCAGAAGGGCAAGGCGCGCATCCTGTTCGAGCATCCGCCGGCGCCGAGCTATGGCTCCCGCTATCCCCTCCATGCCACGCTCGAAACCCCGCTCACCGCGCTGGCCCGCACGTACGGCGCCCAGGTCTGCGTGCAGGGCGCCGATCCCGAGGGCAGCCCGATCCCCGACGCCGATTGGATCAAGGTGCTGAACGCGGCGGCGCTGCTGGAGGCAACCGCGCGGCCGCCGGCCCAGCCCCTGCCCACAGCAGCGGTCAGCTTTGATACCGACGCCGGCCAGACAACCATCGCCAGCCAGGACGGCGCGGTCAGCGTGTCCGCGGGCATCGCGCCGGGCGCCGTCCCGCTGGCGTGGCCCGCGTCCGCGCTCGCCCAACTCGTGACCGGCTATCGATCCTGCACAATGCTCAGCACCCTCTACGATACGCCGCTGCCGGCCGAGGCGGTTGCGCTGCTGGAAGGGCTCTACCCAGCACGGTGGCGTCTGTCGCGAAACGAAAGCTGGACGTTCAAGTCATGACGAGATTTGCCAGTCAACCAGTTATGATAGTCTCCCTCTTGCGTGTTGGTCTGACCGAGCGGCAGAAAATCGGCCGCGAATTAACGCGGGGCGCATTTATTAGTCGGGGGAGCCCTCAAGTTTTGCATACGCCCATTAACGTGAATTCACACGAATTGAGGCAAAATTCGGGTGAATTCGTGGCCGAAAATTGCCAACAACACCCAATCGGAGCACTACCCCAGTTATCAGGAGTAAAAAAGTGACCCGAGAGCAGATTCGCCTGACGGCACTGACCACCGCCGCTGGCTGAGCGGCCAAGATGGGTCCCGAGACCCTGGCGCAGGTGCTGCGCCCACTGGAAGGAATCTTCCGCGCCGAGCAGTACCCCGACCTGCTGGTCGGGCTGGAGGTCAGCGACGACGCCGCCGTCTACCGCATTACCGACGAGGTGGCGGTCATCCAGACGCTCGACTTTTTCACGCCGGTGGTGGACGATCCCTACGACTATGGCGCCATTGCCGCGGCAAACGCCATGAGCGACGTCTATGCGATGGGCGGCCAGGTCGTACTGGCGCTCAACATCTGCGCCTTTCCGCCCAGCCTGCCCCCCGAGATGGTGGCCGAGGTCTTGCGCGGCGGGGCGGAAAAGCTGGTCGAGGCCGGCGGCGTGCTGGCCGGCGGCCACACCATCGACGACGAGGAGCCCAAGTACGGCATGGCGGTGATGGGCATCGTCCATCCCCAACAAGTCCTCACCAAGGGCGGCGCCCGGCCCGGCGACGCGCTCGTCCTCACCAAGCCGTTGGGAGCGGGCATCATCACCACCGCTTTCAAGGGCGACGTGACCGACCCGGCCCACGTGGCGGGGGCGGTCGCGAGCATGAAGCGACTCAACCGCGGCGCCGCCCGGCTGCTTCAACGCGGCGGCGTGAACGCCTGCACCGACATCACCGGCTTTGCCCTGCTGGGCCACGGCTGCGAGATGGCGGAAAAGAGCGGCGTCCGCCTGCACTTCCAGGTGGACAGGCTGCCCTTCCTGGACGGGGCACGGGACTATGCCGAGATGTGGCTCTTTCCCGGCGGGACCTGCAACAACGAGCGCGCCTACCAGCACGTGGTCCACTTTGGGCCACAGGTGCCGGAAGAGCTGCAGCAGTTGCTCTACACCCCGGAGACGTCCGGCGGGCTGCTAGCCGCCGTGCCCCGCGACCGGCTGGAGAGCCTGCTGGCGCTCTTTGCCGCGGAGGGCGAGCCGTGCTGGGTCGTCGGCGAGGTGGTCGAAGGGGCGGGCGCCGAGGTGACGTGAGGGAAGCCGTCTTTGCCTGGCAGAACTGACCGCGCCTATCGCCCCCCGTTCCGCCGCCCAACGGCCACGTAGCGATCCGCCGCATCTTGCACCTGCAGGCCGCGGAACCCGCCCTGGCGCAACAGCCGCCGCATCTCCTCGCCCGGCGGCAGCCAGTCGTGCTGCACTGGCGGGCCGGCGCGGCTGTGGATGGCGTTCACCTGCTCCCGGCCCAGGTCGTGCAGGACGAGCAAAAAGCCGCCGGGGACGAGCACGCGCGCCAGTTCGCGCAGCGCGGACGGCGCGTCGGCAAAGTGCGGAAAGCTGTTGTGACAAACAGCCAGATCGAACGCCGCCGCCCCGCCCGGCAAGGCGAAAGGCAGGCGGTGCACGTCCGCCTGGACGAGCACCGCGCCCGGACAGCGCTGCCAGGCGCGCCACAGCATGGCGTGGGCCAGGTCGATCGAGACCAGGCGGACCGCTGGAGCGCGCTCGCGCAGGCAGGGGACGAGCGCGCCGGTGCCGCAGCCGATCTCGAGGATCGCCTGCGCCGCGCCCAGCTCGGCGGCAAAGGGCGCCAGCAGCAGCCGCAGCACCTCCTGCCGATCATGCGGCTGCTGGGCGTCCCATCTTGTCGCCAGGTCCTCGAAAAAAGCTCGCAAGTCGTTCAATTACCCCCCCCAGATGGCGGGTAAGAAACCCGCCCTACAGTTGCGCCATGGTCAAATGCGGTTCTACCCCGCCCTCCGGTTCCAGGGGTATGGCCGCTTTTCCCCCTACTCGTCGCGGATGGCCAGGCCGGCGGGCAGGCCGACGATGAACTGGTGCTTGTTGTACGGCTGCGGAATGCCGCCGCCAAATCCTCCCGGCGTAAAGTACCAGTTGTCAAACACCTCGGCGTTGTAGACGACAACGCGGGTGGTATAGTAGAGCGGCAGCGTCGGCAAGTCCTCGGCCAGGATGGCCTGCATCTGGTCGATTGCCGCTCTCCGCTCGCCCGGATCGGTCATTGCGACCTGCGCCTCGGCCAGCGCGTCGAAATCGGCGCTGGCATAGCCCTGGGCGCGGGAAAAGCCCGTCGTCCGGCTGGCGCTGGCAAAGTTGCGCCGTAGCTGGTCCGGGTCGCTGCCCAGCCCGCCAAAGCCAGTGATCAGCATCTCATAGTTCCCCTCGGTCGCCGCCGCGTCGATCGTGGCCTGGTCCATCG
>JAFGEI010000145.1 GCA_016931695.1 Anaerolineae bacterium
CCGCAGAGACACATCTGGTTGTCGAAATTGTATGGATGTCATTCTGAGCAGCCTGCCCCGGGCGTAGCCGAGGGGAGCGTAGCGAGCAAAGAATCCCGTTCCGGAGAAGCAAAATCTCGTTCTGCAAGGAACGAGACCCTTCGCTCCGCCCTCTGGGCGTCGCTCAGGGTGACAAATTTGGATCTACTGAGTCTCCCTGTAGCGTGTTGTTCTGCCCAGTATCGCCCGGACGTTCACGTCCGGGCTCAGGAAGCCAGGCCCTGCAAGCTAAAATCAGCCCCCGCAGGGGGCTTGGCTGATCGAGCCGGGCGGTTTAGCGCCCGGCGGGGTGGTCGAGCTCGAGCAACACTCAAGAGGGAGACCACCCGCAGTGGGAGAAGGGGAAAAGGGAGAAATGGGGGTGTATCGTATTCCGTGGGTAGGCGCCTCCAACGCTTGGCTGGTAGAGCAGCTATGGTATACTGGAGCCAGGAGGAAAGACGTTTGGCACACCCCACCTGGTTCATTCCCGGCCAACCCGCGCCGCCCGGCGGCCCCCTGGCTCGCTACCGGCCGATCCAACTGTCTGGCGTGGCGGTAGAATACGTCCGGCAGTTCACCCAACCCGGCGATGTCGTCGTCGACCTCTTTTGCCAGGGGGCGAGCACCTTGCGCGAGATCGTCCAGGCCGGGCGGCGCGGCGTGGGATTCAACGTCAACCTGGTCAACTTGCTGCTTTCGGCGCTGGAACTGGAACGACGCCCCCCGCCAGAGCAGATCAAGGCCGCCTTCACCCGCCTGTCCGACAGCCTCAAGGGCGACCGTCCGCTGCAGCGCCACATCGCCCTCCTGTACCGCGCGCGCTGCCCGGCCTGCAACGGGATAGGCACCGCAGAGTGGTTTGCCTGGGATCGGGACGGCGGCTACCCATATTTCAAGGCGGTCCGCTGCCCCAAGTGCAAGAAAGTAGCCGAGGGGCCGGCAGACGACGCCGACATCGAACAAGCCCAGGGCCTGGAGGCCCGCGGCCTGGCCTACCACTATGCCCTCAACCGGGCCATCCCTGCCGACCATCCCGCCCGCGAGCAGGCGGCCGAGCTGATCGAGCTGTACACGCCGCGAAATCTCACCGCGCTGATGGACGTTGTCATTCGCCTGGAAGGGTTGGAACTGGAGCGGGCGACGCGAACGGTGCTGCACAGCGCGCTGCTCTCCGCCTTCGATCTGGGCAGCAGCCTGAACCCGCACGGCGACGACCCCGCACGGCCGCGTTCGCTTCGCCTCCCCGCCCGCTTTCTGGAACGAAACGTCTGGTTCCTGCTCGAAGCGGCCCTCGCTGGCATCAGCGACCAGCCCGCCGGCACTCTGCCGACGCAGCGCGCCGCGGGCCTCTCCGCGCTGCTGGACGACCCGAGGCCTGCCTACACCCTCGTCCACTCGGCCGCGCGGGAGGTGCGGGAACTTTTGCCGCCCGCCACCGCGCCCCTCCTCCTGGTCGAGCCGCCGCGCCCCGACGGGGTCTTTTGGGCCCTCTGCGCCCTGTGGGCGAGCTGGCTGTGGGAAGCCCCGCTGGCCCAGGCAATGCAGCCCTTTCTGCGCCGCCGCCGCTTTGATTGGGAGTGGCACCGCCGCGCCCTGCAGTCTGCACTGGCCGCCGTCGCCCCGCTGCTGACGCCCGACGGTCACCTGGTGATCCTCTACGCCGAACCGGACGAGGGGCTCACAGAATCGTCCTGCCTGGCAGCTGCGGCTGCCGGATACCGCCTGGCCGGATGGGGCGCCACCGCCGCCCAAGGCGTCCGCCTGGCCTGGCATCCGGCGCGAGCGGGCAGCACAGCGGAGCGGCCGCCCAAAGACCCGGCCGGCCAAGTGGCCGACGCGGCGGCAGAGATGGCCCACGACTGCCTGCAGCAGCGCGGCGAGCCGACCCCGTGGACCGTCATCCACACCGCCATCTATGCCGGGCTGGCGGACCGCGGCGACCTGCTGGCGCAGGCGGCGAGCCCGCCCGCGGCAAAAGCAGCCGGCCCCTCTCCCCCATCGCTGGCCGCTACCGGCGCTGGCGTGCGCCAGGGCGTCAAGCGCCTGGCACTACAGCCGATCGACCCGGAAACAGACCACTACGGGTCGAGCGCGCTGGACGCAGCCCAGATTCCCCTGGCGGACCGGGTAGAGGAGGCGGCGTACAGGCTGCTGGCGTCCCAGCCCAGTTGGGAGACGGGGGCACTGGTCACGGCGATTTACGGTGAACTGGACGGCCCGCTCACCCCCGCCCTGCCGCTCGTCCTCCTCTGCATCGACTCGTACGCCGTCAGCCAGGACGGTGTCAAGACACTGCGCCCAGAAGATCAAGTCGCCCGGCGAAAGGCCGAGCTCAAAAAGCTGCGCCAGGAGCTCCAGGAACTGGGCAAAAGGCTGGGCTTTCGCGTCAAGCACGGTAAAGGATGGGACGTTCGCTGGCAGCACAAAAAAAAGAACCGTGACGCCTATCTCTTCCTGCTCTCTCCCAGCGCGACATTGGGGCAATCCTTGCTGGCTGGGCCGCCGATCCCCCAAAAAGCCCGGCCCTGCCTGGTGTTCCCCGGTGGGCGGGCAGAGCTGCTGGCCTACAAGCTCGGACGCGATCCCCGCCTCACCCGCATCGCCAAAGAAAAAGGATGGGAATTTATCAAATTCCGCCACCTGCGCCGCCTCATCGCCGAGGGCCTGGACCGGCGCATCTTTGAGACCGTGCTCGGACTCGATCCCATCCACGAAATCGAGGGGGTCCAGATCCCCCTCGCCCTGGACAAAACAGAATGACCGGCAGTCCCAACGGAGGTAGAACACATGAAACGCTTTCTTCAAGTCACCACATTGATCCTCGCCATCCTGCTGGCGACAGTCTCGCTGGTTGCCAACGGGTTCCTGATGTATGGCCTGGGCCAGGCCCGCGTCGCAGCGCTGCAATCCATCGCTATGGCCCGCAACGCCCTGGCCGATCTCCAAGACCACAGCGCCGAAATCTCGATCCCCTTCCAGCAGACCTTTCCCATCCACGCCCGCGTACCGCTGCAGGAAGAGTTCATCATCCCCATCCAGACGACACTGCCCGTCTCTACCGTCGTCCAGGTGCCCATCGCCATCCCCGTCCTGGGCACCTACGAGGTCGCAGTACCGGTAGAAGCCGTGGTCCCCATCAACCTGGAGGTTGCCATCCCCTTCAGCCGCACCATCGACGTCGACCTGCAGGTCGACGTCGACACGTCAGTCCCTTTCCAGGTCAGCGTCAGCCAGATGGGGTTGGAGGGCCTGTTCGAGCAGATCGACCGGGCCTTGGCCGAAATTGAGCAGGGATTGCGGTGGCCCGAACGATAAGCAGGGCGCCCGTGACCGCCAACCCGGCAATCCTCCTGCTGCAGGATCCGGATTGGATGCTGGCCCACTTTACCCTGGCAGCGGACCTGACATCCCTGCGGGAGACGTGCCATTTTGCCCGCTCCAGCAGCGCCGTGGTGGCGCGGTACGAGGGGCTGCCCTTTACCGCCCTGGCTTTCCTGGCGGACGATCCCGAGGTGTTGAGCCAATTGGCTGCCCAGTTGGTCGCTCCAGAAGAGTCCTTTTACCTCCTGTTGAATCGCCAGCAAGCCGCCCTTGCGGAACAAGCCTTTGCCGTCAAACAGGTCGATCACGAATGGCAGATGCTGCACCAGGGCGATCCGCTGGACCTGGACCCAGGCAGCGCCGTACCGCTGGGGACAAATAACCAGCACCAGATGGGGGAATTGGCTGCAGATGCCGGGTTGATGGCGCTGGAGGATCACCCCTTTCGACACGGTCCGGCCTTTGGCCTGTGGGACAACGGGCAGTTGGTGGCAATGGCATCGACACACCTGCAAATCCCCGGCGCCGTCGAGATTGGCAACATTGCCACCCGTTCAACCCACCGCTGTCGAGGCCTGGCGCGGCAGGCGGTCAGCGCACTGACCCGGCTGCATCGCAAGATGGGCGACGAGGTTTTTTTGCTGGTGTTCCAGAGCAACGAGGCAGCAATCGGTTTGTACGAGCAGCTTGGTTTTATCCGCAAGCGAGCCATGTACCTGATGCGGTGTAGACTTGGCTGAAGAATGAGCGCTGGCAATCTCCCTGTTGCATGTTGTTGTCAGTTTTTAGCCACGAATTAACTCGACAATGGCACATTTCAACATTGGATGCTCTACCGCAGTGGGAGAAGGGGAAAAGGGGATTTCTGTCAGCTATCAGCAAGAAGCACGGAGAAAGAGAAAACTAATGGATATACATCACTTGCTCGCAGGAATCCAGGCCCTGACGTGGCAGCACGTGCTGATGATGGCCATCGGGGGGGGGCTGATCTATTTCGCCATTGCCAAGGAATACGAGCCGGTGCTCCTCCTGCCCATCGGCGTCGGCTGCCTGCTGGCCAACCTCCCGCTCTCAGCCCTGATCAGCGAGGGGGGGCTGCTGACCATCCTGTACCAGGCCGGCGTGAGCAACGAGCTCTTTCCGCTGCTGATCTTTTTGGGCGTGGGGGCGATGATGGATTTTCGCCCCCTGCTCTCCCAGCCGCTCTTTGCGCTGATGGGCGCCGCCGGCCAGTTCGGCATCTTTGGCACGCTGGTGCTGGCGACGCTGCTGGGATACGACCTCAACGAGGCGGCGAGCATCGGCATCATCGGCGCCATCGACGGGCCGACCAGCATCTATGTCTCGGCCCTTCTCGCCCCCCACCTGCTGGCGCCGATCGCCGTGGCCGCTTATTCCTACATGAGCCTGGTTCCGATCATCCAGCCGCCCATCATGCGGCTGATGACCACCCAGGCCGAGCGCCGCATCCACATGGAATACGCCCCTCGCCCCGTCTCGCGCCTGGCGATGATCCTCTTTCCCCTGCTGGTGACGCTTATCGTCGGCGTGTGGGTCCCGGAAGCGGCGCCGCTGATCGCCATGTTGATGGTCGGCAACTTGCTCAAAGAATCGGGGGTGGTGGAACGGCTCAACCAAAGCGCCCAAAACGAGATCATCAACGTCGCCACCATCTTTTTGGGGCTGGCCATCGGCGGCACGATGACAGCAGACAAATTCCTCAACCTGCGCACGCTGGGCATCATGCTGCTCGGCCTGCTCGCCTTTGCCCTCGACACGGCGGCGGGAGTGCTCTTTGGCAAGCTGCTCTGTCTCCTCTCCGGCCGGCGCATCAACCCCCTGGTCGGCGCCGCGGGGATCAGCGCCTTCCCCATGAGCGGACGCCTGGTGCAGCGGGTCGCCCAGGAAGCCGACAGCTCAAATTTCGTCCTGATGCACGCCATGGGAGCGAACACCGCCGGGCAACTGGGATCGGTCATCGCCGGCGGCGTGCTGCTGGCCCTGCTGGGCAGCTGACACAATGACCAGGCCCGGACTGCCGCCGCCAGCGCGAACCGTTACAAGTGACCGGACAGTCGTGATACTCGTCACTTTGCAAGTTGGCCGGAAAGAGGTATATTTAGGAAATCGGAGCAGATGAGAGGGGATGGAATGAACGAGTTGGAACGGCGTACGACTCGCGCCGTCGAGCGGATGCTGGAGAACGAGGGCCTGACCGGCGACCTGGAGGACGCAGCGGCCAAAGTGCTCATCGATTGGTCGATCGGCAGCATCGAAGCCATTGTCAGGCGCACCGTCGAAATGGACGAGCCGCAGGCAATGGAAGCCATGTTCGACGACCTGCAGGCCGTCCACCACCTGATGCGGCGGATCAACCGCTGGGTCGCCAACCGTTTTGCGATGGACGACGCCGCCCACGCCGAAACGATGGCCGAGGTGTTCGAGCTGGCCGGAACCATCTATGGCGAGCCGTTCGCCCTGCCCGATTCTTTCCAGCAAGAGATGTTTCTGCAGGACATGACGAGCGACAGCGCAGAGGCAGCGGACGTCATCCGCCAGCTGCGCGGCCTCGTCGAGCATTCCAGCACCGACGAGCAGGACCTTCCAGGTTCGTCTCGAGTCCCCGGCGGGGGTTTTTGAGCGCGGGGCAGCCTATCATCACCAGGTTGACCAAGCAGAGGAAATTTGAGAGGAGGCAATATGGCAAAAGGGATGGTCATCATCGACGAGGACCGCTGCAAAGGCTGCGGTCTGTGCGTGAGCGTTTGCCCGGTCAATATCCTGCGATTAGCAGAAGGGCGGTTCAACGCCAAAGGGTATCCTCCGGTAGAGGTGAGCGATCCGGAAAAATGCACCGGCTGTGCGTCGTGCGCCATCATCTGCCCGGACGTCGTCTTTACGGTATATCGGCGCAAGCGGCAGCCCCAGCCCGCTACTGCCGCGGCATAGAGGAGAAGGGATATGGCAAAAGAATTATGGGAAGGCAACGCGGCAATCGCCGAAGCGGCAATTCGAGCCGGCCTGGAAGCGTTCTATGGTTACCCCATCACGCCCCAGACCGAGGTCCTGGAGCATCTCTCCCACCGCATGATCGAACTGGGACGGGTGTTTCTCCAGGCGGAAAGCGAAGTTGCATCGATCAACATGGTCTATGGCGCCGCCTGCACTGGCGTGCGGGTGATGACCTCCTCTTCCAGCCCGGGAATCAGCCTGATGCAGGAGGGGCTGTCGTACATCGCCTGCTCCGAGGTGCCGGCGGTGGTCTGTAACATCATGCGCGGCGGGCCGGGGTTGGGCAACGTCCAACCCGCCCAGGGCGACTATTTCCAGGCCGTCAAGAGCGCCGGTCACGGCGATTATCACATGATCGTCCTCGCCCCTTCCAACGTGCAAGAGGCGATCGATCTGATGGTGCTGGCCTTTGATCTGGCCGACAAATATCGCACCATCGCCATGCTCGTCGCCGATGGCGCCATCGGCCAGATGATGGAGCCGGCCGAGATGCCGCCGCTGCGACCGCTGCGCAAGCCAGAGGAACGGGGCGAGTGGGCGCTGACCGGCGCGCGGGGCCGGGAGCCGAACACGATCACCTCCCTCTACCTGGGGGCGGAAAACCTGGAGGTGGTCAACCTGCGCCTGCAGGAAAAACTGCGCCAGATTGAGGCCAACGAGGTGCGCTGGAAAGAGTACGACACCGAGGATGCCGAGCTCTTGCTCGTCGCTTTTGGCACCGTCGGCCGCATCTGCCAGACTGCGGTGCGCGAGGCGCGGGCCAAGGGGGTCAAGGTCGGACTGCTGCGGCCGGTGACGCTGTGGCCCTTCCCCAGCGCCCGCCTGGCCGAGCTGGCCGGTCAGGTGCAGGGGATGCTGGTGGTCGAGATGAACGCCGGGCAGATGCTGCAAGACGTCAGGCTGGCCGTCGAGGGACGGTGTCCGATCGAATTTTACGGGCGCATGGGTGGGGTGATCCCCCTGCCCGACGACATCTTGCCTGAACTGCACAAGCTGGAAGCCGCGGTTGGGGCTGGATAGGAGGATGAACATGGCAACGATCGACATTCCTGCAGACATGGAACTGGTCTATCAGCGGCCCGAGAGCCTGACCCCGGCCCACACCCACTACTGCCCCGGCTGCACCCACGGCATCATTCACCGCCTCATCGCCGAGGTGCTGGACGAGCTGGGCTTGCGCGAGCGGACCATCGGTATCGCCCCGGTGGGCTGCTCGGTGCTGGCCTACTATTACTTTAACTTTGACATGGCCGAGGCAGCCCACGGCCGCGCCCCGGCCATGGCGACCGGGATGAAACGTACCAATCCCGACAAGGTCGTCTTTACCTACCAGGGCGATGGCGACCTGGCGGCAATCGGCACCGCCGAGATCGTTCACTCTGCCAACCGCGGCGAATTGTTCACCACCATCTTTGTCAACAACGCCATCTACGGCATGACCGGCGGACAAATGGCCCCCACCACCCTGCCGGGCCAGGTGAGCACCTCCTGCCCCAGCGGGCGCGACGTGGAACTGGCCGGTTTCCCGATGCACATGGCCGAGCTGCTCGGCGGGCTGCCCGGCACTGCCTACGTCACCCGACAGGCGGTATTCGACGTCCGCGGCATCCGGCGCACCAAAAAGGCGCTCACCACCGCCTTCCGCGCCCAATTGGCGGGCCTGGGCTTTACGATGGTCGAGGTCCTCTCTACTTGCAACACCAACTGGCACATGAGCGTGTTGGGCGCGCTGGAGTGGGCCAAGGACAAAATGGTCGGCTACTACCCCCTGGGCGACACCAAGGTCTCGGACGCGGTGCGAGCGATGTTGGAGGAGAAATAGCGATGCAGGAAGAAATCATCATCTCTGGTTTTGGCGGACAGGGGACCCTCTTTGCCGGACAGCTGCTTTCCTATGCCGCGATGGAGGAGGGCTTTCACGTCACATGGATTCCTTCCTACGGCCCCGAGATGCGCGGGGGCAAAGCACGCTGCACGGTCATCGTCTCCGACGTCGAGATTGGCTCGCCCCTGGTGCGCCGGCCCAGCGCGGCGATCGTGCTCAACCTGCCCTCGATGGAAGCGTTCGAGCCGGCGATCAAGCCCGGCGGTACGCTGGTGGTCAATCGTTCGCTGATACCGCTCCAAAGCGAGCGCGACGACATTCGCGTCATCTATGCCTCTGCCACCGACATGGCCATCGAACTGGGCAACGTCCGCCTGGCAAACGTCATCTGCCTCGGCGCGCTCGTCCAGGCGACCAGCGTAGTGCCCGTAACGGCAATCGAACGCGCATTAGACAACCACCTTCCCGAGCGACACCGCAAGCTGCTCGGGATCAACAAAGAGGCGCTACACAAAGGAGTCGAACTGGCCAACGGGTAAACGACAGCCGATACATTTCAGTCACAGGTTCCAGGTTTAGGTTGAAACCTGGAACCTGTAACCTGTAATCAGAAAAGAGGTGAACGAATGAACATTGGTATTCCCAAGGAGCGCCGGGACCTGGAAATGCGGGTCGGATTAACCCCTCACGGAGTCGGGCTGCTCACCCGCGCCGGCCATACCTGCTACGTGGAGCGGGGAGCGGGCGAGGGGGCGGGGTTTGACGACTATGACTATGAACGGGGAGGCGGGCGGATCGTCTATTCGGGCGAGGAAGCGTATCGCCGCGCCGACATGATTCTCAAGGCCGTGCGCCCAACCCAGCAGGAGCTGGAGTGGCTGAGCGAGGGGCAGATTCTGTGTGGGTTCCTCCACCTCGCCGCCGCGCGCAAAGAGACGGTGCATACGCTGTTGGAGAAGCAGATCACTGCCATCGCCTACGAGACGGTGCAGAAAAAAGACGGCAGCCTGCCCATCCTGAGCACCATGAGCGAGGTCGCCGGG
Source organism: Anaerolineae bacterium (assembly GCA_016931695.1). Taxonomy (GTDB): domain Bacteria; phylum Chloroflexota; class Anaerolineae; order B4-G1; family DUEL01; genus JAFGEI01. The sequence continues at coordinate 9,223 of JAFGEI010000145.1, forward strand.
CGCATGGCGGCCCAGCTCGCCGCCACTTTTCTCCAGAGCAACTGGGGCGGGCGGGGCGTGCTCCTCAGCGGCGTGCCTGGCATCCCCGCCGCCCGGGTCGCCATCATCGGCGCCGGCGTGCTCGGCACGAACGCCGCCCGCGCCTTCTTCGGCCTGGGGGCCGACGTCCTGATCCTCGACCGCAATATCGACAAGCTGCGCCAGATCGACGAGCAATTCGGCGGCCGGGTGGCCACGATGGTCTCGTACGATTTCAACATCGCCCGCGCCGCCCGCACCGTCGAGGTGCTCATCGCCTCCGCCCTCGTCCCCGGCGCCCGCGCCCCCCTCCTCGTCACCCGCGAGATGGTGCGCTCGATGAAACGGGGGGCGGTGATCATGGACTTTAGCATCGACCAGGGGGGCTGCGTAGAGAGCAGCCGCCCCACGACCCTGCGCGACCCCGTCTTTGTCGAGGAGGGGGTGGTCCACTTTTGCGTGCCCAATGCCCCCGGCGTCCTGCCCCGCACGTCGACCCACTCCTTCAACAACGCCGCCTGGCCGTACCTCCGCCACATCGCCCAGGTGGGCCTGGAACAGGCGCTGGCTGACATGCCGGGCCTGCAACGGGGTATCGTGCTCCAAGACGGGCAGATCAAGAACGAGGCGCTGGCCGCCGCGTACGAGGCGAAAGCATAGGAGAGAACCATGGCATACCGTTGGTCACAAATCTATGAGAGCAAAGTGACGACTGCCGCGGAAGCGATCCAGGCCGTCAAATCGGGCGACCGCGTCTTTTTGACCGGCAACTGCAGCGTCCCCAAGACGCTGCTGGAAGCCCTGGTCCAGCACGCCCCCGCGCTGGAAAACGTCGAGATCTGCCACGCCCTCACCATCGGCTCCAGCAACTATGTCGCGCCAGAGATGGAAGGTCACGTCCGCGCCAACTCGCTCTTCATCGGGCCCAACGTGCGCAAGGCGGTGCAGGAGGGGCGGGCCGATTTCACGCCGGTCCTCTTGTCCGAATTCACCCTCCTCTTTAGCCAGGGCTACCTGCCGCTCGACGTTGCCTTCGTCCACGTCTCCCCGCCCGACGAACACGGATTCTGCTCCTATGGCATCGAAACCGGCCTGACCAAGACCCCGGCCGAAGCGGCCAAGACGATCATTGCCGAGGTCAACCCCAACATGCCGCGCTGCCTGGGCGACAGCTTTATCCACGTCAGCCGGCTGGACCACATCGTGCCGGTCAATTACCCGCTGATGGAGCTGAACATGGCAGAGGGCGGAACGACCGAGCTGCACACCCACATCGCCGAGTACATCGCCGACCTCATCCCCGACGGGGCGACGATGCAGATGGGCATCGGCGCCATCCCCGACGCGGTGCTCCAGTTCCTGTACGACAAGAAGGGCCTCGGCGTCCACACCGAGCTCTTTTCCGACAGCGTGATCGACCTGGTCGATGCCGGCGTGCTGACCAACAGCCGCAAAACCCTCCATCCCGGCAAGATCATTGCCGGTTTTATGCTGGGCACGAAACGGCTCTACGAGTGGGCCCACGACAACCCGATCATCGAGCTGCACCGCACCGAGTACGTCAACGATCCCTTTGTCATCGCCCAAAACGAAAAGCAGGTGTCGATCAACTCGGCCATCGAGATCGACCTCACCGGCCAGGTCTGCGCCGACTCGATCGGCCCCAAGTTCTACAGCGGCGTCGGCGGGCAGCTCGACTTTGTCTACGGCGCCTCCCGTTCCAAGGGCGGGGTGCCGATCATCGCCCTGCCCAGCACCGCCAAGGGCGACGAGCTGAGCCGCATCGTGCCCATGCTCAA
>JAFGEI010000146.1 GCA_016931695.1 Anaerolineae bacterium
CAGGCGGCGAAGCCGCCTGCGAAACCCCCCTTTTCCCCCTTCCCCGTGCTTGGCAGGGCAATCTACTGAAATGTGCCATTGTCAAACTAGTCACTATGCACGACTCAGGAGGGGCAGTTGCGGGGAATAGGGCCTGTTACGTCATCGTGACCGTCGAGCCGTGCGGCGTCTTGGTCACCTCGATGCAGTTGGGGAAGGCATCTCGCAGTTCTTCGATGTGGGTGATGACCAGCACCCGCGCGAACTCGTCCTGGATGGCATAAATTGCTTCCAGCAGCCGCTGGCGCCCCGCGGCGTCCTGGGTGCCAAAGCCCTCGTCGATGACCAGCGTCGCCAGTTCCGTCCCGGCGCGGTGGGCCAGGAGACGGGAGAGAGCAATGCGCAGGGCAAAATTCATCCGGAATTGTTCGCCCCCGCTATAGTTCTCGTACGGGCGCTCCCCCAACTCGTCCATGATGCGGACGTCCAACGTCTCGCGAGTTTCCCCGGCCTGGGTTTCCCGTCGAGTTTCCAGGCGCACTTGCATCCGGCCCCCGGACATACGCTCGAGCAGTCGATTGGCCTCGCGCTCGATCTCGGGCACAGCGGCCGCGATGAGCATGGCCGGTACGCCCTGCAGGTCGAAGGCAGCTTGCAGGTCCTGGTACAGGGTGGTCAAGTGGGCCAGCTCCTTTTGCCTCTGGCGGCGTTCCTGCCGCTGACGTTCTAGCGTCTGGCAGGCTGCCAGCCGCTGCTGGGCGGCGCCAAGGCGCTGCTGGGCCTCGGCGGCGGCCAGGCGCGCCTGCGCCAGCTCCTCCTCTGTCGTCGGGGCGTGCTGCAGCCGGGCCTCCAGGGCGGCGGCCTGTGCCTCGATCTCGTCCTGGCGTGCGCGGTCGGTCGTCACTTGTTCCTGCCAGCGACGGGCCTGTTCGTCCAGATTTGCCCGGGCATCCGCGGCCCGCGCCAGGTCGGTGCGCGCCGCTTCCAGCTGGGCCTGCTGCGCGACAAACCGCTGCCCATCGGCGACCGCCTGCCGGGCGGCCTGGTAGGCCGCGGCGTCGTATCCCAGTTCGGCCGCCTCGGCCAGCACATCCTTGAGCGCTGCCTGCGCGGCGGGGGCAAATTTCTCTGCTGCCAGCTCCGCCTGCAGTCTCGCCAGCTCGGCCCGGGCCGCCGCCAGGTCCGCCGCCGCCTCGTCCCCGGCCCGGATGCGTTCCGCCAGCGTCGCCGCCTGCTGCTGCAGGCGGGGCAGTTCTTCCAGCAGTGCCTTGCCTTGATCGATCTGGGCCCTCAGTGCGCTCACTTTGGCCGCAATCTCTTCCAGGCGGGCGCGATTGGCACGGAAGGTATCTCCCATCCTCTTGCCGTCTGCCTGCAGGTTGTCAATCAACTGCCGGCGGTTCTCCCCGGCCAGCGGCTGCCCGCAGAGAGGACAGTCCGCCCCGGCACTTTCCAGCCGCTCCAGGCGGTCTCTGACCGCTTCCATCTCGGCGCGCAGTTGCTGGTTGTGCGCTTGCAGGACCGCCCGTTCTTCCGACAGTTGGGACAAGTCGCTTTGCGCCGCCTGGTGGCTGTGACGCAGTTGGGCGCGGTGGGCAGCCTGGGCCTGGGCCTGCTCCCACTGCTGGCGCAGTTCGGCGGCGGGCTGGCGGGCTGCCAGTTCGGCGACCTGCTGGGCGGCCAGTTGCTGCTGCGTCTCCAGTTCCTGGCGGGCGGCGTCGAGCTGTGCTTCCAGCTCGACGCGCCGTTCGTCCAGGCCGGCGTAGCGGGCCAGCTTTTGTTCCATCTCCCGCTCTTGCTGCACGGCTTGTTGGTAGGCAGCAAAACCGGCCTCGATCTCGGCGGCGCGCTCGATCCATGCCCGGTTTTGCTCCTGCCGTTCTTCGAGCTGCCGCCGCTCGCGGGCCAGCCGCTCCAGCTCCTCCTGCCCGCGGGCCAGCCGGTCCACCAGCTCTGCGACCTGGCTGCGCGCGCGGTCCAGCTCCGTTCGCGCCGACTCCATGGCCTGCCAATCGGCCTGGGTGTCGTGCAGCGTCGCTTCCCGTGCCGCGACCTCGGCCTGGGCTGCGTCGAGCTGGACCTGGTATTCGGGGCGGCGGGCCAGCTCGTCGTCGATTTCTTGCAGGCGAAAGCCGAGCGCCTGCGTTTGCTGGCGGAGCGCCTGCAGCCGGGTGCGGGCCCGCTCCTGGTAGGTGCGCCAGCGCTCTAATCCCAATATGTCGCCCAGCACCCGCTTGCGCTCGGCGGGGGTTTTGAGGGTAAACTCGTCTGCCCGCCCCTGGCGCAGAAAGGCAGAGTTGACAAAGGTGTCGTAATCCAGCCGCAGCAGCCGCTCGACGGTCTGCTGTGTCTGGCGCATCGTGCGGCTGGTGAGCGGGCTCCACTGCTCGTCGACGCGGGCAAAGAGGGCCAGGGAGGCGCCGCGCCCGGCCCGTCGCCGGCGCACCACGCGGTAGCATTCCTGTCGCAGCTGGAAAGAAAAATCGACCTCCATCTCGTCTGCGCCCAGGCGAATCAGCTCGTCGTCCCGCCGGGCCCGCGCCTTGCCCCACAGCGCCCAGGTCATGGCGTCCAGCAGCGCCGATTTGCCGGCGCCGTTCTCGCCGCTCAGGCAGGCCAAGTGGACGGTGGAGAAATCCACCGTCACCTGGCGGTAGCACATGAAATTGACCAGGGAGAGCTTGTGGGGGATCACGGTTCCGCTTTCAGTCGGGCGGCAGCTTTTTGCGCTCCGCCACCTGGAGCAGGATCTCTTTTGCGCTGCGATAGGTGGATTCACCGCTCGCGCCCAGCATCTGGGCCAATTCCTCGACGCGATCTGTTTCGAGCAGGGGGTTGACGTGGGTCACCGTCCGCCCGTCGACGATGTGCTTTTCGACGCGCAGGTGGAGGTCGCCAAAACCGGCCAACTGGGGCAGGTGGGTGACGCAGAGGACCTGGTGGGGGATCAGGCCATCCCCGCGTGCGAGCGTCAGCCGCCACAGTTTTTCCCCCACCGTCGCGCCGACCCGTCCGCCAATTCCCTGGTCGATCTCGTCAAAGATCAAGGTGGGCGTCTCGTCAGCCCGCGAGAGGACGGTTTTGAGGGCCAGCATCAGCCGCGAGGTCTCGCCGCCCGAGGCGATCTTGACCAGGGGCTTGGGGGGTTCGCCGGGATTGGGGGAAACGAGAAATTCGACCTGGTCGATGCCCGAACGGTCGAACCGCACTTTTTTGGCCTGTTCGGTCGCAGAGACCGGCAGTCCGAGATCGGCGGGGGGAATGGGTACGCCAGCGGGGTCGTCTTGCCACTGGAAATCGACCTCGAATTGTGCCCCCTGCATGTGCAGGCCTTGCAGTTCCTGCTCGATCGACTGGGCCAGGTGGCGGGCGGCCTCGCGGCGGCGCAGGGAGAGCTCGGTCGCCGCCGCTGCCAGCTCGTCCAGCAGCCGTGTCTCCATCGCGCCCAGTTCGGCGATTCGCTCCGCGCTGTGGGTGATGGCCTCCAACTCTTCCCGGGCTCGCTGGCCGTAGGCCAACACGTCGGGAATTGTCGGGCCGTACTTGCGCTCGAGGCTGCGGATCAGTTCCAGGCGCTCTTCCACCTCGGCCAGGCGGCGGGGGTCCTGCTCGATCCGCCGCCCATAGTCCCGCAGCGTCTCGGCCAGGTCCTGCAGGCGGTAGCTCAGGTCCTCGGCTTCTTTCAACTGCGGCTCGACGGTGGGGTCGATGTGGTGCAGCGATTCCAGCGAGCGCGTCGCCTGGCCGACGAGATCGATGACCGCCCCGCTTTCCCGATTCCCCTCGCTCAGTATCTGCAGCGTCTCGCGCGACAACGCGGCGAGCTGGCTGGCGTGGGTGAGGCGGGTTCGCTCAGCGGCCAGTTCCCCTTTCTCCTCCGGCTGCAGCGCCGCCGTTTCAATCTCGGCGATCTGGTACTCGAGCAGGTCCGTGCGGCGGGCCAGCTCTTGTTCGCTGCGTTCGAGCTCGGCCCGTTCCCGCCGTACCGCGCGCACCTGGCCGACCCAATCCGCCACCTGGGCCCGGAGACGCTGCAGGCCGCCATATCGGTCCAGCATATCGACGTGCTTTTGCACTCGCAGCAGGGACAGGTGCTCGCTCTGGCCGTGGATGTCGACCAGGCCCTCCGCCGCCTCGCGCAGGAGGGAGAGCGTCACCGCCCGCCCGTTGATGCGCGAGACGCTGCGCCCGTTGGCGCGCACCTCGCGCGAAAGCTGGAGCAGGTCAGGGGCATCTCCTTCCAGCCCCTCCTGCTGCAGCAGCGACTGGAGGGCCCGGTGTTGTTCCGGCTCCAGGCGGAACGTCGCTTCGACGAGTGCCCGCTCCGCGCCGCTGCGGACCACCGTCGCGTCGGCCCGGCCGCCGAGGGCCAGTTCGACCGCGTCGATGATGATCGATTTGCCCGCCCCGGTCTCGCCGGTGAGGGCGGTAAAGCCGGGGGTGAAGGTGAGGTGCAGTTCGTCGATGATTGCCAAGTCGTGAATGTCGAGTTCGGCCAGCACGTTGACCTCCTATTGTTGGCGCCGCCCCGACCGCAGGCGGGCATACGCTGTTCCCACAGCGCCTACGATGTAGACGACATTCCACACCAGTCCCGTCACTCCGCCAAACAGGTATGGCGCCGCAGCCCAGTCGCCGGCCCACTGGAGGGAGAAGAACAGCGCAAGCAGTGACCCGAGCAGCCGGAGTGACGCACCGGCGACGATGGCGCCGCAGACGACCAGCCAGGTGTGACGGCCCCGCCGCTGCCCGATGGCCCAATGAGCCGCCTCGGCAATCCCCAGCCCGACAGCCGGCCCCAGTAAAAGGGCGAACCAGCCCAGGGCCGGGATGAGGAATCCGGCGACAATGCTCAAGGGCAGAGCAACCAGCGCGGCGACGAGGTAGTAAACTGGCCGAAATTCGGCGTAATAGACCTGCTGCTGGCGGTTGATGCAGGCGCGGCAGCGATAACCGACCTCGGTGCGCACGGCGCACTTGGGACAGATCGGGACGCCGCAGCGGTTGCAGCGCAAAAAAGTCTCTCTATTCGGATGGTTGATGCAGTATAACGGTTCGCTCACTGTCCCTTCCTCCCCCACGCGGCCTGGCAAATTCCCCGCTCATGGGCCGTGATCTCGCTCCCGCGGCACGAGCCTGGCCGTCAACGTGCGATAGAAATAGTCCCGATCCCGTACGCGGGCAAAGCGAGCCTGGTGCGGGCTGGCCTGCACCGTGACCACGTCTCCGTCGACCAGCTCGGCGATCACTGTGCCATCCACAGTAAAGCTGGCCGGGGTGTGGCCGTGGACGACGACCCGCACCTCCACGCCCTCGGCCAGGACCACCGCCCGGTCGAGGCTGAGGTGCGGGGCGACCGGCACCAGGAGGATATTCCGCTGCCGGGGCGGCATAATCGGCCCGCCGGCCGACAGGGCGTAGGCTGTGCTGCCGGTCGGCGTGGCGACGATCAATGCGTCGGCCACGTAATGGGTCAGCAGGTCACGGTCGATCCGCGCCTCCAGGCGCACGACTCGTCCCAGCGCTCCCTGCCCGACGACGACGTCGTTGAGAGCGTCCTGTTGGGCCAAGAGTTCTTTGCCGCGGTGGGCAGCAGCCCGGATCATCATGCGCTCTTCGATCCAATAGTTCCCTGCCAGCACCCGCGAGAGAACGGCGGGCCAGGCGTCCGGTTCCGCCTCGGTGAGAAAGCCCATCCGCCCCAGGTTGATGCCCAGGATCAGGGTCGAGTGGCCGGCGGTGAGCCGGGCGGCGCGCAGGATCGAGCCGTCCCCGCCCAGGACCAGCAGCAGGTCGGTAGCGGAAATTTTCCGCGCGACGTCCTCCCTGTCCAGCCGCTGGCTCTCCCACAACGCAATCTCGTGCTGGCAGAGAAACCGGACGACGTCCTGCGCCAGCGACGCGGCGGCCGGGATGTAGGGGTTCTGAAAGACGCCGGCGGTGGCTATGCGGCCGTTCTGTGCTGAATCCATGCTGTGAGCTCCGCCAGATCGACCGTGGCCTGTTCCCCGCTGTGCATATTTCGCACCGCGCCGACGCCCCGCGCCAGTTCGTCCTCGCCCAGGATGACCGTGTAGCTGGCCCCGCGCTTGTTGGCCTCCCGCATCTGGCTGCGCAGTCCGCGCTGCTCAAAGGCCAGCCAGGTCGCTACCCCGGCCTGCCGCAGCTCGTCCGTCAGCTGCACCGCCGCTGGCCGGGCCTTTTCCCCCACGCAGGCGACAAAGACCGCCGGGGCGGGCAGAGGCGGCACTTTCACGCCTTGTGCCTTCATCACCAGGATGATGCGCTCCAGGCCGGCCGCCACGCCGACGCCGGGGGTCGGCGGGCCATCCAGGGCCTGGGCCAGGCCGTCGTACCGCCCGCCGCCGCAGACAGCGGACTGGGCGCCGATCCCACCCGCCCAGACTTCGAAAACGGTCTTGGTGTAATAATCCAGCCCCCGCACCAGCCGGTGATTGAGTTTATAGGGGCGTTTCAGCAGGTCGAGATACTCGCGCAGCAGGGCAAAGTGGCCGCGGCACTCGTCGCACAGGTGCTCGACGATGTGCGGCGCGTTTGCAATGATCGGCTGGCACTGCTCTGCCTTGCAGTCCAGCACGCGCAGCGGGTTCTGCTCCAGCCGCCGCTGGCAGTCGTCGCAGACCTGGTCCCGGTAGTGCTGGTAATAGTCCTGCAAGATTGCGACGTATCCCGGCTTGCAGGCCGGGCAGCCGGTCGAATTGAGCTGAAAAGAGAGGTTCTCAAAGCCGAGCCCGGCATAGATGTCTGCGATGAGCAGCATGATCTCCAGGTCGGCCGCCGGGTCCTGCGCACCCAGGATTTCCAGGTTGAACTGGGTGTGCTGGCGGTAGCGGCCTGCCTGGGGCCGCTCGTAGCGAAAGATCGGGCCGGTAGAGTAGAGCTTGACCGGCTGCGGGCGGACGTGCATGCCGTTCTCGATGTAGGCGCGGACGACGCCGGCGGTAAACTCGGGCCGCAGGGTCAGCGAGTTGTCCCCCTTGTCACAGAAGGTATACATCTCTTTCTCGACGATGTCGGTCCCCGTGCCGATGCCACGGGCAAAGAGGTCGGTGGATTCGAAAACCGGTACGTCGAGACGCTCAAAGCCGGCCCGCTCCGCCAGCCGGGTCGCGTGGGCGCGGACGTGGCGCCAATAGGGCTGTTCCTCCGGTAATATGTCCAGGGTGCCGGTTGGGCGTTGGAAGTGGGACATGATCTCCTCCTTGCAGCGACTTGGCACCGCCCCCCAAGCGCTTTCCGCGCCGTGGGGAAGGCGTGCGGGGGGCCTGGCGGTCGCCTGTCAATCGGGGGCTATTATACGTGATTCTGGCGAAATTTCCACCTTGCCCGAAGAGAGGCTTTTGCAGCGGGTGGACGAAAGACGCCGGGGGCAGGTCGCCCCCGGCGTTGTGTAGCTGCCCGCGCCGTGTGTTACCAGGGCGCATCCCTGGTGACCAGCGAGAGCAGGATGCGATAGATGCGTTTTGCCAGTTCCAGGCGCAGCACGGCCGTGTCGCTCCTGGCGTGCGCCTGGGTGACAATGTCCCCGGTAAAGCGCAGGGGGAGCAGTGACCAGGAAAGGGTGTACCGCTCGCCTGCTGCTAGCGTGGGAATCTCGGCGATGACATACCCCCATCCATAGTCCCCGCCATCAGGCACAAAAGTCCCTCCGGTGACCGTTACCAGCTCGGTGTAGGCAGGTAAGCTGCCCGTCATCACCAGGTTAGTCTGTGGCAGATGGGAGGCGTTGCTGACGACAAAGGTGTAGGTGAAAGGCCGGCCGATGGTGACGTCGAGCCAGCCCGCGAGGGGATTGTTTACCAGTTCGATGCTGGTAGTGGCCAGCAGTGTTTCCCCCAGGGCGTGTAACTCGGCGGTGACAATGTCGGTGCCAGCGATTACGCCGGCAGTGTAGGTGTAGGTCGCCACGCTGTTTGCGTCCAACGTGACTGTGACCGGGCTGGGGTAAAAGCCCAGGTTCCAGGTGATGGTGACCACCTGGCCGGCGAACGACCCGCCGGGCATGACGGCGGTGACGGTCAAGATGGCGGTGTCCACGCCGTTGGCCAGCAGGGAGGATGGCTCGGCCTCGATGTCCATGGCCGGTTCGACCAGCACGACCTCGGTAGTCTCGACGTCGACGTTGTCCGCCGGGTTGGGGTCTGGTTCGGCGGCGGCGACGAGGGCCTGGTTGGTGATGATCCCATCTGCCGTCGGGTCCACGGTGACGGCAATCAGCACCGTCGCCGCGGCGGCGGGGGCGAGGGCGCCCAGGTCGCAGCGGACTGTTCCGGCCATTTCGGTGCAACTGCCCTGGCTGGGGATGGCTGCACCGAAGGTGACCTCGGTGGGCAGGGTGTCGGTTAGCGTCGCGTCGAGGGCGATGGAGGGGCCGCTGTTGCTGACGACGACGGTGTAGGTCAGGACGGCGCCGGAAAAGACCGGGTCGGGATCGTCGCTCTTGGCGACGGAGAGGTCGGCCTCGGCGATCACGGTGGTGGTCTCCAGCTCGCTGTTGTTGCCGGGGTTGGGGTCGCTGTCGCTGGTGGTGGCCATGACGGTGTTGGTCAGCACCCCGCGCACCATCGGCTCCACCGTGCCTGTGATCAGCACCGTCGCCGCGGCGGCGGGGTCGATGGCGCCCAGGTTGCAGCGGACCGTTCCTGCCAGTTCGGCGCAACTGCCCTGGCTGGGGACCGCCCCGCCAAAGGCGATCCCGGCGGGTAGGGTGTCGGTCAGCGCGACGCCAAAGGCGGTGGAAGGCCCGCCGTTGCCGACGACGACAGTGTAGGTGAGCGGGGCGCCGGCCATGACCGGGTCGGGCTCGTCGTTCTTGGCGACGGACAGATCGGCCTCACCGTAGAGGGTGGTCCCCTCGACGGTCAGGTTGCTCTCTGGGACGTAATCGGTCTCGCTGGCGGCGATGACGGCGGTGTTGGTGTAGAGGCCGCGCAGGTCTGGATCAGTGTCCACGGTGATGCTGATCGTCGCCCCCGTTCCCACTGCCAGCAGGTCCAGTGTGCAGGTGACCAGGCCGCCGTTCCCGGCGCACACGCCCTGCGTGGCCGAGTAGCCCAGGTAGGTCATGCCGGCGGGCAGGGTGTCGGTCAACACGACCGCCGTCGCTTCGCCGGGGCCGTTGTTGAACAGAGAGAGGGTGTAGGTGAGGGGCGCGCTGGCCAGGGCCGGGTCGGGGTCGTCGCTCTTGCCGACGAGCAGGTCGCAGACACAGCCAGGCTGGAGTAGCCAGGGATCGTAGAGCACATAGTTGCTCACCTCGTCGCCCGATCCGGGGCCGACGCCGCCAGGCCCATCGGTTGCGCCCCACCAGTTGTAGGTGGCGGTGGCGGTGATGGCGCTGCCATTGTTCAGGCCGTAGCCGGCGTTGTCCTGGATGGATGACCCCAGGGTCCAAAAGTCGCTGCTGGCGAGGTAGATGCCGTCGCTGCCATTGTTCGCAACCGTCGAGCAGGTCAGGCTGGCCTGGCTGCCGTTCACGTACAGGCCGTAGCCGGCGTTGTCCTGGAAGGTGCTGTAGCTGATTGTGACGGCGCTGTTGTTGGTGGCACGGAGGCCGTAATCGGCCACGCTGTCCCCGTTGCCGGCGATCAGCGTGTCGCTGATGACCAGGTTGCTGCCATAGACGTACAGGCCATGGTCAGTGGCACTGCTGGATACACTCAAGACCTGGCTGCTCTCAACGAGCACCTGGCCGTCGGCGACGTATTCGATGCGGATGTTGGCATAGTTGCCGGCATCCCCGCCGTA
>JAFGEI010000147.1 GCA_016931695.1 Anaerolineae bacterium
AGCAGCGCCGGCTGCTGCACCGCCACGGTGCCCAGGACGACCCGCGCTGCGCCCGCTTCCAACGCCCGGGCGATGGCGGGCAGGCTGCGCAGCCCGCCGCCGAATTGGACCGATACACCCGACACAGCGGTACAGAGGGCCTGCAGGCGCCGCACATGCGGTGGAATCTTCTCCGACGGCATCCCGGCCGACAGGGCCCCGTCCAGGTCCACCACATGCAGCCAGGTAGCCCCCTGGCCGGCCCAGTGGCGGGCTACAGCAATGGGGTCGTCATCGTAGACGGTCTGGGCATCGCCGCACCCCTGGCGCAGGCGCACCACGTGTCCCTGGCGCAGATCGATGGCCGGTAGGACAATCATCGCTCCCTCCCCGTGGCCGAGGCCACGAAATTACGCAGTACGCGCAGGCCCAAGGCCTGGCTCTTCTCGGGATGAAACTGGACACCCAGGACGGCCCCCACACCGACGGCGGCCGGGCAGTCCAGGCCGTAGTCGGTGGTGGCCAGGACCACCTGCGCGTCGGCAGGGATGGCGTAGTAGGAGTGCACAAAATAGGCGTAGCCCCCCTCGGGGATGCCGGCCAATAGGGCGCTGTCCCGGCAGTGATGGAGCTGATTCCAGCCCACGTGCGGGACGCGGCCACAGGTCGCGGGGAGGCGCACCACGCGCCCGGCTAAGACGCCCAGGCCGCTGTGCCGGCCCATCTCGGTGCTCTGCTCAAAGAGCAGCTGCAGCCCCAGGCAGATGCCCAACGTCGACCGGCCCGCCGCCATCCGCCGCCGCAGCGGCTCCACGAGCCCGCGGCGACGCAGTTGCCCCATGGCATCCCCAAAGGCGCCCACTCCCGGCAGGATCACCCCCGCCGCTGCCTCGATTGCCTGGGCGGTCTCGACGACGCGGGCCTGTCCCCCCACCCGTTCCACGGCCTTCTGTACGCTGTGCAGGTTGCCCATGCCGTAGTCGACGATGGCGATCATCCCAGCACCCCCTTGGTGGAAGGGACCCCCTGGCGGCGTGGGTCGAGGCGCACCGCGGCGTCCAGCGCCCGTCCCAGCGCCTTGAACAGCGCCTCGGCCCGGTGATGGTCGTTGCGGCCGTGGAGCAGCTCGGCGTGCAGCGCCATGCGCGCGTGGACGGCCAGCGACTCCAAAAAGTGGATCACCAGGTCGCTTTCGAGCGTGCCCAGGTAGGGTGCCGTGAACTCGACGGCCACGACGGCATAAGGCCGGCCGCTGAGGTCGACGACGACGCGGGCCAGCGCCTCGTCGAGCGGCGCATAGGCCGCGCCCATGCGGACGATGCCCCGCCGCTCGCCCAGCGCCTGGTCCAGCGCCTGCCCCAGGACGATGGCCACGTCCTCGACGGTGTGATGGGCATCCACTTCGAGGTCGCCCACCGCGCGCACCTCCAGGTCAAAGAGGCCGTGGGCGGCGAATTGGGCCAGCATGTGATCCAAGAAGCCGAGCCCGGTCTCCGAAGTAACCTGGCCCTGGCCATCCAGGTTCAATTTCACCTCGACGGTGGTCTCGTGGGTCTGTCTTCGCACTTGTGATTGGCGCATAATAGGTCCTCCTTTTTGAACGCTGCAGTCGGTGTGAGCACAAACGTCTGACAGTGGGGGAAAAACGAATGAACCGCCGAGAACGCCGAGTACGCAGAGTAAAGAGATGCCAAGACGTTGAAGGCAAAATAACCAGAAAGTCTCTGCGTTCTCCGCGATCTCGGCGGTTCAAAATGACTTGTTTCCCTACCATATCGCCTCCAGCGCCTGCAGCAGGGCCTCATTCTCCTCCGGCCGGCCCACCGTAATCCGCACGTATGGCCCCAGCTCCGGCTCGGAAAAGGCCCGTACCAGAATGCCCCGGTCGGCCAGGGCGCCGGCCAGTTCCGCGCCGCTGCGGCCGGCGGTGCGGCAGAGCAGAAAGTTGCCCTGGCTGGGCAGCACTTCCATGCCGGGTAAGCGGGCCAGCGCCGTCCGCAGCCGCTCGCGCTCGGCCACCACGCGGGCCACGTTGGCCTGCGCCGCGGGCAGGTCCTCCAGGGTTGCCAGGACCGCGGTCACGGCGGCGGCGTTGACCGTATAGGGAATGCAAATGCGCTCCAGCTGTCCGGCCAGGGACGCCGACAGGAGCGCGTAGCCGACGCGCAGGCCGGCCAGGCCGGCCCACTTGCTGAAGCTGCGCAGAATGACCAGGTTCTCGCACGTGGACAAGAGCGGCCGGGCGCTCTCCCCGCCGAACTCGATGTAGGCTTCGTCTACGACCACGACCAGCGGCAGCTGCAGCAGCTGCTCCACGATGGCCGGCGGGATGGCCTGCCCATCGGGGTTGGCCGGCGAGGTCACAAAGAGCATCCGCGGGGCCTTTTCGCCGCGCACCTGGGCCTCGATCGCCGCGACTTCGAGGGTGAAATCGTCCTGGCGGGGCACCGCGCAGACGGGATGATGGCCAAGGCAAGCGAAGAAGCGGTACATCTCAAAGGTGGGCGGACAGATCAGCACGCCCTCGCCCGGCTCCAGCACCAGGCGCATCAGCAGGTCGATCAGCTCGTTGGAGCCGTTGCCCAGGACAACCTGGGCGGCGTCGATCCCGGCGTAGCCGGCCACAGCGGCGCGCACGGCGGGGTATTCGGGATAGCGGCCATAGGCCGCGCAGTCCGCCAGGGCTTTGCGCACATGCGGCGAGGGGCTATAGGGGCTCTCGTTGGCGTGGAGGCGAATCCACGGGCCGCTCCATCCCCCCAGCGATTCCCGGTCCGCCGGGGCGTAGGGGTGGAACGCGTCGAGGTCGTGGCGGAGGGGAGGGAATCCTCTCCCCACCCCCGCCGCGCGCGCCTTCGCTTCGCTCAGGCGACGCGCGGCACCCCCTCCCCTCTCCGCAAAGCGGAGAGGGGAGGGGGACGGGGGGAGGAGAGAGGATTGAAAGGCTCCACTTTTTCTCAGCGCACCCGTACAGGCTGAGCGCTCACCTTCCCCCTTCTGATCTGCTTCTCCCCGCGCCGCAGCCGCGGCCCCGTGCGCCGTCAGGCCCTCGGCCCGGGCGATGACCACAGCGTCCGGGGCCAGGTCGGCCACCATCGCGCCGGCCGGGGCAAAGAGGCTGGTCACCTTCAAAAAATCGCCCACGTGGAGCGGCGAGCCGAAACGCGCCGTGCCGCCGGTGGGCATCACGTGGCTGGGGCCCAGGACATAGTCCCCCAACGCCTCAGCGGCCAGCTCCCCGCAAAAGATGCCGCCCGCGTTGCGCACGCGGCCGACCAACGGCCAGGGGTCGCGCACCAGCAGACAGAGGTGCTCCGGCGCATAAAGGTTGGCCAGCTCCAGGGCCTCATCCAGGTCGGCGACGACGATCACCGCGCCCTGACCCTCCAGGGCCGCGGCGATGACATCGACGCGCTCCAAACCGGCGAGCTGTCGCCGCACTTCGGCCTGTACCGCCGCCGCCAGGTTCCGGTCGGTAGTGAGCAGCAGCGCCGTGGCCAGGGGGTCGTGCTCGGCCTGGGCCAGCAGGTCGGCCGCCGCCAGGCGGGGATCGGCCGTCTCGTCGGCGATGAGCAGCGTCTCGGTGGGGCCATGCAGCCCGTCGATGCCCACATCGCCGTAGACCTGGCGCTTGGCCAGGGTGACAAAGCGCCCGCCCGCGCCGACGATCTTGTCCACGCGGGGCATGCTCTCCGTCCCATAAGCCAGCGCGGCGACGGCCTGGGCGCCGCCCAACAGCCAGACGCTCTCCAGTCCCACGACGTGGGCGGCGGCCAACGTCGTCGCCGCGCCGCGGCCCGTGGGGCCGGGCGGCGTCGTGACGACGATCTCCTCCACCCCGGCCACCTGAGCCGGGATCACGGTCATCAGCAGCGAAGAGGGGTAGGCGGCGCTGCCCCCGGGCACATAGACGCCGGCGCGCTGCACCGGGCGGACGATCTGCCCCAGGGCGCCCCCGGCGTCGTCCCAGTGCAGCCAAGACCCTTTAGGCTCGTGGTTGTGGTAATCGCGGATGCGGCCGGCCGCGCGGCGCAGGGCAGCCTGCAGCTCGGCGGGAACGGCCTCGTAGGCCGCTTCGATCTCCTCCGAACCGGCGTACAGCGTGACCAGCGCCACCCCATCGAGGCGGCGGGTCCACTCGCGGAGCGCCACGTCGCCGCGCCGGCGCACGTCGGCGACCACCTGGGCCACCGCCTCCTCCGGGGACAAGTCCTGGCCCAAGCGCTCCGGCCGGCCCTGCGCCGCGCGGCCGGCCGGCCTCGACCGCAGCGCAGCGATATAGTCCCGCCCCGCCGCAGCCCCCTCGATTAACCGAATCGTCATGTTCATGCTGCACCTCCGTTATCGCGCATCGCGGCCAGCAACTGACCGATTTCCGATCGGCGCAAGCGGTGGGCGACGCGATTGACCACCGTCGTCGCCTGACAGCGGGCGACCTCGGCCAGCTCGACCAGCCCGTTCTCGCGCAGCGTGCGCCCGGTCTCCACCACGTCGACCACCAGGTCGGCCAGCCCGACAGACGGCGCGAGCTCGATGGACCCGGACAGGTGGACGACCTCAACCGCGACGCCACAACGTCGAAAGTAGGCCCGGGTGAGGTTCGGGTAGCGGGTGGCCACCCGGGCTTTGCCCCGCAGTTCCAGGTCCCGCCCGCAGTAGGCCGGCGGGCCATCAGTGCCCGGTCTGTCTCGCAATGAGGGGCAGGGTGCCTGCCCCTCCGCTCCCCCTTCCCCTGAAGTTTGGCCCTTTACGGCTACAGGCTGATTTCTACCGCAGAGACCGCGGAGGACGCGGAGAGAAGATAAACAAGAACTGTCTGG